>JAWBCC010000005.1 GCA_038823825.1 Candidatus Hadarchaeales archaeon
TACTTTCTAAAGCATATATGTAACGCTTTCCAGAAAGGATGTTTTCAGCGTAGCAGGCGACGGTAGATCCCACTATCCCTGGCCAGGGTGAAAGATTCTCCCACCAGGCTGGCGCATATCTCCAGAACTGGTTGTCTGAAGTTGCTCTAATCATATAAAGAAACGCGCCATCAAAGGAGAGCCTATCATTCGCATAACTAACAGTCGCTGGAAGAGCTGTTAACGACTCCCATGTGTTCGTGACCACATTATATCGGTAGAAACTCGTTGTTGTTCCGCCCCGCACCGCGTATATGTAATTCTCGTTTATCACTTCCTGGGCCCCTCCGGCTCCCCAGCTGGCTGGCGCAGATGCAAGTTGCGTCCACGTGTTATCCGAAATCCTATATCTCCAGTACTGGTTTGTTCCGCCCGGAGCATAGTAGAGGAAACCTCCTACTGCCACGAGTGAGGATCCGCTTGCGGGCGGCGGTGGAGTTCCTCCATAAGGCAGATTGTAAAGTTTGGTCCACGTGTTTGAAGTTATAGAATATACGTAAAGCCCGTTTTCGGAGGATCCGTTAAGTATCGCATAAATACTGCTCCCACCTCCCCATGCTATGCAACTTCCGGAGTACTGATATACCGGAGTGTTTGCAAGAGTCTCCCACTTATTCTCCGGAATGTTGTATCTCCAGAAGTTGGGGGTACCGGATCCTCCTCTGGTCATGTAAATGTAATTATCTTTAGTCCACACCATTCCGCTCCCGGCAGTGGTGGTCGATCCGGGATTTGTTCCCAGATTTTCCCACACATTCTCAAAAATATCAAACCTATACATGTACCGTGTATCAAACGCATAGATATATCTCTTCCCAGAAGCTGAATTTTCTGCATAACAAGCTGTAACATTTTGATTTGTTAATCCGGGCCAAGCTGGTAGATTTTCCCATTCTTCCGTCAACGTTTTTGCGACCGCGTTGCTCGCCTCGCTTATTATCTCGCACAACCCGTCAACGGTTCTGGTACGCCCGAAACCGGAAGAAGCCCCCACTCTCAAAGATGAATCAGCCAGAACTCTGGGCTCCGAAGAAACGATGGCATCACTACCGATCGTTAAAGTTGGAGTTTCTGCTTCGAGCGATAGCCTTTCCCAGCTAACAACAGCACCGAGATCGAAAACCCTAGAAAGATACCAACCTGAAAGAGCAAAACGCTGCTTAAATTCCCATATTTCCCCGCCACCCAATCCTGATGGATTCCCTGCCCAGAAGAGTATTCTGCCAGCTGCATAGGCAATTCTAGGTCCGACATAGTAGTCTATGCGCCAAGGAAGATTCGGGAATCTCTCCCATTTGTTTTCCTTTATGTTAAATCTGTAGAAGTTGTCGCTGTGCTCTTCCCAGCATGATCCGCCTCCAGCCGCATAGATGTAATCCTCTTCACCAATCCAAAGGAGAGATGCCCCGTCTCCGACGCCTCCAGTCTCCAACTCGAGAAGTGAGGGAAGATTCTCCCACCGATTTTCGAGAAGATCAAATCTAGCAAAATTACCGTTGGGGGTCGCTTCAGGCACTTCACCCTGTAAAGCATACAGATACCTTCCACCTGCCCAGACCAAAGAAGCCCCATCGTCCGTCTGATTATCCCAATTTGGATGGAACGGTAAGATTTCCCACTTGTTTTCCCTAACTGAGTATCTAGCAAAAATCGAAGCATGACCACGATAATAACCTCCAGGTCTAGCTTGCTTCCCGAGAAAAGCGTAGAGGTAATTGTCATCATAAACTCCTAGAACCCGACCAGGTACCCACACGAGAGCATTCCCAGCCCCCTGTCCAGCATAATTTTCGTAAGAGCCCACCGGGTTTACGTAGGGAGTGTCGGCAAGCCTTACCCATCGATTCTCAGAGATGATGTAGCACCAGAATTCGTAGCGATTGTCATCCGTTCTCCCTCCGGCCAGCGCATATATCCGGTCTCCGTTGTCCCAAGCGAGCACGGTCCCTGAACGGAAGGTGCCATCAGGAGGCCTAGCTAAGCCTTCCCACCATTTATTTTCTGGATTGTATCTCACGAAATACGCCCGATCCGTCGCACTCCAGCATCTAGCAATGTAAAGATGTTTATCAGTTCCAACAACGGCCTCTCCGTAACCTCCAGTGAAGTATGTGTTCTCACCTGTGTAAACCCAGTAACCGCTGGTCTCCACAAGCCTGATCTCCGCTCCCTTGTGAAGTTTCCAGTTGTCAGTTATCGAAAAAACTGTGTTTTCACGTTCTCCCGGAATCATGTTCTCGAGTTCCGCAGGAATGTCCTCAAAAAGAACCGTAACAGTTCTAAAGAGCGTTACGCGGTCATCCAGGTATCCTGTAACCAAAATATCAGGCCAGCCGTTAGCATCGATATCTACCACAACCATTTCTGACCTTACGTTTCCCGGTCGCTCATACGCCCAGAGGAGAGCTCCGTTTTTCCCATGTAGCGCGTATATCCTGGCGTTTTCTCCTACTCTGTTTTCGATTTCCGCAGAATCCGTTCCAAAGAGGACATCAAAAACGCCGTCGCCGTTGACATCCGCAATCGTTGGAGATGAGAGGATCTCGTTGCTTGTTCCAAACGACCAGAGAACCGTACCGTCCTCGCCTTTGAGACAGAAAACCCTTCCAGCCCTCGAAGCTACAACAACCTCAACCTTTCCGTCTCCGTCCAGATCTCCAACTGCTGGATCCGTCTGGACGTAAGGAATTGTGGAAAAGGGGACTGACCAGATCGGTTGTCCATCACTTGCTCTTAAAGCATGAACACCGTTTTCCCAAGTGCAGACTATTAAATCTGGGGAACCGTCTCCGTTTATGTCCGCGATCGGAACAGTGGAATATATTTTACCTCCAACAGACCTGCTCCACTTTATCTGCCCGTTATCACCGTAAACGACGTAGACTTTTCCGTTGACGGAACCGAAAACTACCTCGACTTTCCCGTCACCATCAACATCCGAAACGCTTGGAGCCGAGAAGACATTTCCGTCTATAGAGACCGTCCAGAGGACGGAGCCGTTCTCACCTTTAAGGGCGTAAACATACGGACGGAGCTCGAAAATCGTGGAAGGATAGCCAAGATTGAAGACGATTTCCGGCTTTCCGTCACCGTTCACGTCATAGATCACTGGGGCGGCCTGCGAACCCATCCCGATGTTGAACTTCCAGACGAGATCTCCATTTTCCGCGTTCAGAACGTAAAACCAGCCATCAAGCGAGCTGAACGCAACCTCCAGTTTTCCGTCTCCGTTAACGTCCCCAACCGCCGGGGTCGAGTAAACCGGACCACCCGTTGAATAACTCCACTTTATCGAACCATCGGCGTTTATCGAATAAAGCCTGTTGTCCCTCGAACCCACGAATATAACCTTCCTTCCACCCAAATCCGCTACAACTGGCGAGCCAAGATGGTTTGAACCCAGCCTGTTTTCACCTTTCAATTCGAGACGGGTTATCCGGGCAAAAGGTTTTGACTCGGCTTTGCCTGTCCTCGCTGGGTTTCCTCTCCCGACTGGCCACTCTGCAGCAGTTAACGGAGTCCCAACTATAGAAATGAATACCGTCAACACTAGCACATACATAAGAAAGCGAGAGGGGAAATACCTGGCCAAGACTTCTCCCTAAAAATTTTTTATTGTTTTTTGGTAAAAACTTTACGTAAACTCCAGAAAGCGCGAAATCAATGCCCAATATATATCTCCTATGATAACTGCCAAGACCAGCCCTGCAAAAAGAATCGGTGCGAATGGTGTTCCAATTTTTACTCTTATTCTTTTGGGAATCTTTCCTTCATGAGCTAACCTCTTTATCTCTCTCACCTCATATCTGGTCAGACCAGCCGCTCTTTTCGGATCTCCGTAGACTTTTCCTTGATGGGCGATAGTCTCCGCAGGTATCATTCCTTCCTTCAAATCATCCACATGAACTGTCTGATAAAAAATACCCTTTCTCCTTCGGATTATGGCAAAAAAGGGGAGACTAAACACTGTTAAAATAACGGAATTAAAGAGAACTGAAATGAAAAGCGGGTAAGGAGACCCAGTCGTGAAAGGAAGAAGCGCACCTAGACCAGTAAAAAGCTTTACGTCCCCGCCCGCCCATCCGCCGATCGAGTAGAGAGCTATCCCTAAAATGAATGCCGCGATTGCTCCCAGCGCCCCTGCAAAAATCTCCCATATTTCACCCCTCACCGCTCCGGAAACACCGTGGTAGATTATGCCAAAAGCAATCATTGGATATGTGATTTTGTT
This sequence comes from Candidatus Hadarchaeales archaeon, assembly GCA_038823825.1. Taxonomy (NCBI): domain Archaea; kingdom Methanobacteriati; phylum Hadarchaeota (SeqCode); class Hadarchaeia (SeqCode); order Hadarchaeales (SeqCode); species Hadarchaeales archaeon (SeqCode). The sequence goes on from JAWBCC010000005.1 coordinate 4,271, forward strand.
TGGTATTATCTTTCGCCTGATATCGGTATACGCTGCAAGTGATGTGAAAATCAGGGAAATGAAAAGCGGGATTTCCATCCCACTCACTTTGAAATCTCCCTTTTAAATATAAGGAGACCGCGATACCATATTTTCAGAACATCCCCATTTTCGATTCTTATGTCACAGTTGATAATGACCGGGATGTTTTCTATAATCAGCGAATTTCCCTCACCCCGCACGAGCTTTCTGTCGTTCCTAAAGATTGCCCAAGTCCAATCAGTATTCTCGATATTTTCTCTATCACCCCGGATATTTTCCGGCAATAGGATAATTGCCATTCCGTTTTCAGCAATTTGCACAGAGGCTTCGAGCGTCACGTTCGGAACAGCAAGCATAACTGAGAAAAACGCAACAGAAATTATGAGAATTGCTGCCGTCGATATCAGCAGATAGTCCGATATGTCCATATCGCTCAGAAAATGATGTTTTCACGATTACATATAAGTAGTACATACAAACTCGTTTTACAGAGGGGATGAGGTGTTCAGAAAATTTAAAGGAGGAATAAAACTTCCTCACCTAAAGCCTACGGCTGGCTTTACGATCGAAAGAATGAAGCTTCCGTCTCTCGTCGTCGTGCCGTTAAAGCAGCACATAGGGGCGGTGTGCGAACCACTAGTTCAAAAAGGAGAGAAGGTTAAAACTGGACAGAAAATTGGGGATTCCCATGCGAATCTTTCTGCTCCAGTTCATTCGCCGATTTCGGGAGTCGTCAAAGAGGTCAGGATGCATCCGATTCCAACCGGAGAAGAGGTTCCGAGCATATTCATCGAAAGCGATGGTGTTGATGAATGGGTAGAAACTTCCGGAATCGATCCGGAGAAAGCCGGAAGGGAGGAAATACTTTCGAAAATAAGAGAAGCTGGAATTGTTGGGCTCGGAGGGGCGGCGTTTCCTACTCACGTGAAACTGAACCCCCCAAAGAAGGTTGATACTCTCATAATCAACGGCTGCGAGGGAGAACCTTTCATCACAGCCGATCACCGTCTGATGCTCGAGTATCCAGAGCGGATTATGCGGGGTGTGGAGATAATGATGAAAGTTTGCGGAGCCGAAAGAGCAATCATCGCAATCGAGGAGGACAAGAGAGACGCCGAACAACAGCTGAAAAAATTTGAAACAGAACGAATAAAAATCGCGGTGTTACCATCTAGATATCCACAAGGTGATGAGAGACATCTAATCAAAGCATTACTCAGAAGAGAGGTTCCAGCTGGCGGTCTTCCTTTTGACGTTGGAGTGGTGGTTCAAAATGTGGCTACAGCGAAGGCAGTGGCTGATGCTATTCTAGACGGAAAACCTCTGATTGAGCGGATAGTGACAGTCACCGGCGCAGTCCGATTACCGAAAAATCTCTTGGTCAGAATTGGAACCCTTTTTTCTGCTCTCATTGAAGAATGCGGCGGACCAGCCAGAGAATATGACAAGATAGTTGCCGGAGGTCCCATGATGGGTTTTGCACAGTGGTGCGATATACCAGTCATAAAGGGAACTAACTGCGTTCTGCTCATGAAATCCGTAGAAGATGAAGAGAGAGATTGTATAAGATGCGGAAGGTGTGTGGATGTTTGCCCGATGGGGCTTGAACCAACCATGCTCGCTTCTTTTTCCAAGAAAAAAATGTTTGACAAATGTCTGGAATATCGGGTGACCAGTTGTGATGAATGTGGATGCTGTGCCTATGTCTGTCCCTCAAAAATCCCCCTCGTGCAATATATCAAGCTAGCAAAAGATGCACTGAGGAGATCCGCATGAACAAGCTGGTTGTTTCTCCAAGTCCTCACATAAAAGATTCCATAACAGTAGAGGAGATAATGTATTCCGTCATTATCGCGCTCGTTCCGGCGGTCGTGGCTGGGGCATACTTTTTCGGGATCGAAATTCTAGCCGTGATAGCTGTATCAATTCTGACGGCCGTGGTTACCGAATACGTCGCAATGAAGCTAATGAAAAGAAAATTCAGAAATGACGGGAGCGCGATTCTCACAGGTTTGTTGCTCGCTCTCACACTTCCACCCACGGTTCCTCTCTGGATACCAGCTGTAGGGGCATTTTTCGCCATAGCGATTGTGAAATGTGCATTCGGAGGACTCGGGCACAACATCTTTAATCCTGCATTGGCTGGAAGAATCTTTCTTGCCCTTTCTTGGCCATCTCTGATGAGAAAATGGCCCGAGTGGGTGGGTCCTGACGGAATAACCACGGCTACCCCACTTCAATTATGGAAGTTTCAAAACACTCTCACTCCCTATTTCAAACTTTTCATCGGAAATGTTGGCGGATGCATAGGTGAGACTTCCGCTCTGGCATTGCTCATAGGCGGCCTCTTTCTGATTTCCAGAAAATACATAGACTGGAAGATTCCAGTCTCTTTCATAGGAACCGTTGGGCTCCTGATGTTTCTGCTCGGTCAGGATCCGATCTTCCACATACTGGCGGGAGGACTTTTCCTTGGAGCATTTTTCATGGCAACGGACTATGTGACCACTCCATTGACCGGGAAGGGTAGAGTGATCTTTGGTGTCGGGGCTGGAATTCTGGTTGTCATTTTCCGAATGTATAGTGGGATGACTGAAGGTGTGGCGTTCTCGATTCTCATCATGAACGCCTTTACACCTTTGATAGATAAGGTCATCAAACCCAAGGTTTATGGAACCACAAAGGTGAAAACATGAATACCAGAGAGATCATGGTTTTGACCATAATCTGCATAATTTCCGGTTTCTGCCTTTTTGCAGTCCACAATCTCGTGAAGGAAAGGATAGAAAAAACTGAAAACACTGAAATGATCAGACTTTTGTCCGAAATTTTTCCCTCCTCGGAATTCGCAGAAGAAAACGGGATATATCTCGCGCGGAGCAAAGAAAATGGAGAATTGGAGGGATACATAGCGATGGCAGAAGGGAAGGGATATGGTGGTAGCATCTCGTTAATGATTGGAATCCACAAAGATGGGACTATCAAAAAGGTCAAAATCCTAAAACAGAGCGAGACTCCAGGGCTCGGGGCAAGGATAACGGAAGAAAACTTTCTTGCTCAATTTGAGGGGAAAAGCGTCGATGAGGTAATGCTCAAGAGAGATGGTGGAACAATAGACGCAATAAGCGGGGCTACCATAAGCTCGCGGGCAGTCGTGGAAGCTGTCAGAGAGAAGATGCTCGAACTGGCTTATCTTTGGGGGTCCGCGGGATGAAGGAGTTCACAAAGGGGATTTTGAAAAGAAATCCGATATTTTACCTCATGCTTGGTCTATGTCCTACGCTTGCGATTACGACAGCTGTCGAAAACGCCTTGATAATGTCCGCCGCATTCCTTTTCGTGATGATCCCGTCGGCCGCGATAATCTCGATGGTTAGAAGGTGGATCCCAAGAAATGTGAGAATCCCATCTTTCATTGTCATAATTGCAACCTTCACAACCATCATCGACCTCCTCATCCACGGCTTCCTGCCCAGATTTTACGAAGTTTTGGGAATATTCATCCCACTCATCGTCGTGAACTGCATAGTTATGGGGAGAGTAGAAGCATTTGCCTCGAAAAATCCGGTTAGAGAATCAATACTTGATGCTGCTGGCATGGGGATCGGATTTTCGGCCGCCATTGTCGTCGTTTCTATAATAAGAGAATTGCTCGGAAGAGGTTATGTAGAGATCTTCGGATATACGGTGATTCCCTCTTTTACCCGGTCGCCAATCGGAGTGATGATTCTTCCGCCAGGAGCTTTTCTCACGATCGGGATAATCATAGCGATTTTCAAGAAGAAGGGGTTGCTTAAAGGGGTGTGATGCTTGGAGAACCTGCTCGCCATAGCAGTCGGAATGATACTCGTCAATAACATCGTGCTCACGAGATTTCTCGGTCTCTGTTCGTTCTTCGGGGTTTCGAGAAGAATAAGAGATGCGCTCGGAATGGGGATCGCCGTGACTTTCGTGATGACATGCTCCGCTGCGATCACTTGGTTTGTGTACGAATATCTGCTTGTGCCTGCAGGTATTCAGTACATGAGAATAGTAGTGTTCATTCTAGTTATAGCCAGTTTCGTTCAGATGGTTGAAGTGATAGTGAGGAAAAAAGCTCCCAGTCTCTATAGAGCGATGGGCATATATTTACCCCTCATTACAACAAACTGCGCGATTCTTGGTGTAGTTCTCATCAACACGGAGGTTGAAAGATATTCTTTCGTTGCGTCCACCGTTAGCGGTTTTTCTGCCGGCATAGGTTACGCTCTCGCGATCCTACTAATGGCCGGAATAAAAGAAAGGCTTGAAATCGCAGAAATACCCGAATCATTCAGAGAATCTCCAATCGGCTTCATAATCGCTGCCCTTCTCGCTATGGTCTTCATGGGGTTTGGAGGGATGGTGTGAAAAAATGATTGAAGCTCTCATCTTGGGTGGGCTTGGATTTTCATTTGGAGTAGTTCTGGTCTACCTTGCCAGAAAATTCGAGGTGAAGGTTGATGAAAGACTGGAGAAAATAGTCGAACTTCTCCCCGGAAAAAACTGTGGGACATGCGGTTTCGCAAATTGTGAAGAGATGGCCTCCGCTTCGCTAAAAGATCCAACATATTTGGAAAGATGTAGAGTTCTGGAACCGGATAACAGACGAAAAATCGAAGAAATTTTGGGGGTCAGCCTGCAAGATATTTCTAAGAAAATCGCAATTGTAGCATGTACTTTCCAAACTGAAAACAAGTTTAAATATGTCGGAGTTCAGACATGCGCGGCTGCTGTGCTTGTTTCAAGCGGTTTCAAAAAATGTAAGTATGCCTGTCTGGGTTTAGGGGACTGTGTCAGAGTCTGTCCTTTTGATGCGATATCAATCTCCGAGGGTGAGGTCAAAATAGATAAAAACAAATGTGTTGGATGTGGTCTCTGCGTACAAACCTGTCCGAAGAACGTAATTAATCTCGTAAATGCGGGTGCGTACGTATTTGTTTCGTGCAGCTCTAGAGACAACGCAAAAACTGTTGTCGGCGTGTGCAAGAATGGATGTATTGGATGCGGCCTATGCGCAAAGGCCTGTCCCGTCGGGGCGATAAAAATCGAAAACAACCTCGCGATCATAGATTATTCTATCTGTACTGGATGCGGAAAGTGCGCTGAAGTTTGTCCTAGAAAAGTAATCTTCAAACTACGGACCAATTAACTTTGAGGATTTCTCCGGAAGATGAGACGATCAAGGCGCTCAGACCGAGATTTCTGATTAGCTCCGCTCCATTTTCAGGACCCATCACGAAAACCGCTGTGCTCAGAGCATCTGCATCTAGGCATGTTGAAGCAATGACGGTGACGCTCATCGACAAATCTGCGGGATACCCAGTTCTAGGATCCACGATGTGATGAATTCTCTTTCCGCTTAAAAAGAAAAATCTTTGATAGTCTCCGGAAGTTGCCACAGCTGCGTTCTCGATCTCCAAGATTTCTACGAGCTTTGTTGGATTTCTCGGGTCCTGAACTCCTATTTTCCAGCGCTCTGTTCCCTTTCTCCCGAATGCCCTCATGTCTCCGCCTATGTCGACGAGGAAGTTTTCGACTCCGTAAGATGATAAAACCTCACAAGCTCTGTCAACCGCGTACCCCTTTGCTATTCCGCCGAGGGTAACTTTCATTCCTTCTTTCGCTAATTTTCCGGCATTTTCCGTAAGAAGAACAGCTGACCAGTCGACGAATTTTAAAACGTTTTCCAACTCATCTTGGCTAGGCATTCGTCCCGTTTCCCTCGTCTTTTTCATCCAAAGATCTACCAACGGCTTCACGGTTATGTCAAAACAACCGCCCGAAATCTTCGAATACTCTTTCGCTTTGCTTAGCACAAAAATCGTTTCTTGTGAGAGCGAAACCCAGTCGCCAGAGTTGTTGAGCGAATAAATCTCACTTTTTGGGTCGAATTCAGACATCAGAGAATCAATTCTCGAAATTTCGCGGAAGGCGGCGTCAACTGCTATCCTCGCGAGCTTCAAATTTTCATGGCAAACTGTTATCGTCGCATACGTGTCCATAATCAGTCTGGTCTCGCGAAGAATGTTTCCGGAGATTTCCGTTCGCTCCCCATAAATGTAGGCGACTGCAAGCAGAGAAATCGAAAAAATAAGCATGATGGCCAGACCCTGCAGAATTTTTTTATAAAAAACTGGTAGTCTGGGTTGTGAGACCGAAACCAAGGAAAACAAAGCGATTATCGAATGCATGGTAAGCACTGAGGCCGCGAGGCCGGTCACGCCGTAAAGATTTCCAAAAACAATCGCTGTGCCCAGCCAGACAGCAAGTCCAGCAATCTGTGACAGGAAAATCAGTTGAGGTCTTTTTCTACCATATAGTTCCGAGAACATGATGGCGGAAAGTGATGATGGAAATATTGCAAGTCCGGCTATCTGACATGCCTTCACACCTTCCTGAAAGCTTGGGAAAACTTGCCGAACCAAGAGGGGAGATAACACAAAAACGATCAACGACAGAATTGCTGATAGAAGCAGTCCTTTTCTTTCAATTTTTCTAGTGTCTTCGCCGTTCGATTTCTTTGGAAGAAGATAAAAGAAGAAAATTTGGGAGACCACGGAAAACAAAACAAATATCCTATAAGCAAGTTGATAAACTGCAAGCGTGGACATCCCGAAGAGCATGCCTACTATAATTTTGTCGACGAACTGCATCGAGCCCGAAACAACATTTGAACCGAGAGCTCCAGCAGAAAAGGTTATCTCCTCCTTTGTTGGACTCTGCTTGGAAATTCTGAGAGAAAAAAGCGGGATCGAGAAAATGAGATGAGCCAGAGCAAATCCGAGAAGTATGTAGATCACTAGTCCGGAAAATCTGTACAGCAGAAAACCGAGAAATATGGATAAGGATTTTGAACCAAGCCACATCCACATATAACGGCCGTAGTCCTCTCTAGCAAGTTCGCGATGAACAGCGAGTGAAAAAAGGGAAAATCCGAGAGCCGAAATTCCAACTATCCAGTGAACAAAGAGAGAAAGTGCGATGGCAATCCACACACTCGTGGCTAAAACTATCAGAAAGAACTTGGAAACTGTTTCTCCTTTCTTTCCAAACACAACGATGGTTTTTTCGAAACCGAGAAGGCAGAAAATTGAAGCAAACATCCCGATCGAGAAAAGCCAGCTCAGATATCCATATGCGTTAGGGTGTATGAGAGTTGCGAGAGAAATCCAGAACAGAGCACCCAAAAGCGACGCACCCAACTGGCCCGCAGTCACGTTAAGCAGACCTTCGGTCTTTGGCTGGTCCTCCATCGGTTCTACTCTCTGTTCGAGAGACCAAATAACCCAAACGGATATTGGATTTTTATAAGAAGCTAAAAGAAAGAAATTCTCGATGCTGGGAGTTGGAATAATCGGATGCGGCGCTCTCGGTAGCATCTTGGCAAAAGAGATAGACATAGAAGAGGCGGGAGAAGTGAGACTAGTCGGGGTTCTTGACAAAAAGATGGAAGCTGCAGAAAAACTCTCGAAAACACTTAGAAAAAAACCGAAAATCTTCAAAACTATTGAAGAGATGCTCGCGGACAAGGAAATAGACATTGTGGTAGAAACCGCTTCGCAGGAGGCTGTCAAACAGTACTCCGAAAAGATATTGAAAGCCGGAAAAGATTTGGTGATTTTAAGTGTTGGAGCGCTGGCCGACAAAAAACTTCTTTCCTCGCTCATAAAGATCGCAAAAAAGACTGGAAAGAAGATATACGTTCCGTCGGGGGCGATCTTAGGAGTCGATGGGATAAAAGCAATAAGCATACGAGAAGTTGACGAGGTACTGATAATCACGAGAAAACCGCCCAGAGCGCTCAGCTATAGCGAGTATGTCAAAAGAAAAAGAATTGATCTAAAAAAGATGAGGCATCCGAAGGTCATTTTTGAGGGACCAGCCAAGGAGGCCGTAAAATTCTTTCCAGCGAGTGTAAATGTGGCCGCAACGGTGAGTCTGGCTGGTGTCGGATTTGACAAAACCAAAGTGAAAATAATCGTGGACCCAACCCTGAAGAGAAACATACACGAAATACACATTAGGGGGGTTGCTGGCGAATATTCCATAATCGCCAAAAATTTACCTACGGCCGAGTCAGCCAAGACAAGCATGCTGGCAGCCCTCTCCACTGTGAGGCTTCTCAAGAGCTTGCAAGAGCCTCTCAAGATTGGTGAGTGATAATGGATAGAAAACTCATCAGACAAATGCTGAAAGAAGACGTCGGAAAAGGGGACATAACCTCAGAAATTCTCATTGGCAGGAAAGTTAGAGCAAAAGGAAAAATAATCACAAAACAAGACGGCGTGTTGGCCGGAGCAGAAGAAGCTTCTAGAATTTTTGCGGAAGTCGGTGTAAAATCGAAGATTCTGAGGAAAGATGGAGAGGAAATAAAGAAAGGCGATGTTGTAATGGAAGTCGAAGGACCAGCTAGGAAAATCCTCATGGCAGAAAGAATGGCCCTGAACGTGCTCATGCGAATGAGTGGTATAGCTACTGCAACAAAAAAGCTACTTGAACTTGCGAGAAGAAAAAATCCAAATATCATAATCGCTGCAACGAGAAAAACTGCCCCACTTTTGCTCGGGCTGGACAAAAAAGCTGTAATGATCGGTGGAGGAAGTACCCACAGGAAAAACCTAAGTGAAATGATTTTAATAAAGGATAATCACCTAAAGCTCGTCGGATCCGTTGAACTGGCTGTAAGGAAAGCAAAAGAGGCCGGCAAAACTCCTGTCGAAGTTGAGGTAACAAATATCGAGGATGCCGTCAAAGCGGCAGAAGCGGGAGCAGACATAATTCTGCTCGATAACATGAGCGTCGAAGAAGTGAAAGAAGTCACAAAACTCTTGAAGAGAAAAGGTTTGAGAGAAAAGGTCAAGCTAGAGGTTTCTGGTGGAATAGGCCCGGAGAATATATCTGACTATGCTGCAACTGGAGTCGACGTAATTTCCTCAAGTTACATGACGATGAAAGCTCCGGCGATTGACATGAGTTTGGAGATAGAGTAAAAACCCTAGATATCAACGACCACTGCGGTGTTCGTGTCGACTATCCCTGCTATTTTGTGTATTTTCTCAATTATCACGCTGCTGAGGGTGTTCATATCCTTCGCTTCAACAAAGGCGATTATATCGTATGGCCCTGTGACCACGTGAACCGATTTCACGCCCTCGATTTTCGTTAACGCCTTGGCCACTTTCTTCACTTTTCCAATCGCTGCCGTTATCAAAATGTACGCCTCAGTCATTTTCTCTTTCGTCATTCTTTCCCACCTCCGTTCCATTATTTATTCGCACGTTAAATAAAAGCGATTAGGTGGCCGGCCGAACCTCAAGCTTGATGCCTAAGACCAGCTCCGCGGCGCGCACAACAAGACCATTTTGACCAACAGCACGGCCGATCTTGTCTTTCGGGACATAAACGATTAATCCCTTATCTGTCTCCTCAACTCTTTCGATGGGAACATCGAGCATCGTCTTCAATTTTTGCAAAGTTTGTTCGTCCATTTTTGGCCTTAAAGAATTCTCAGCAATTTTTAAAAGGATTGCTTGCTTTCGGTCAATGCCGAAAAGCATGCCACTCTTGTCTTTACTTGACTTGGAGGGGAAATTTAGATTATACGCCTCGTATATTCAATTTACAGATGCACGAATGGGCTATCGCTGAAGGAATAGTCGCAACAGTCTTGAAGAGCTCTGGAGGAAAAAAAGTCAAAAAAGTAAAACTTCGAGTCGGTGAACTGCAACAAATAGATTTAGAAATCTTGGAATTCGCCGTTAAAGAAATTTCCAAGATCGAACAGGGAAAAGAAATAGCTGAAATCGACGTTGAGATCGAGAGAACAGAGTTTGAGTGCCACGAATGTCACAAAAGATGGCGCCTGCACCTTTCACGTTCGAATACAGAAATTGCGGAACTCGTACACTTCTTGCCTGAGAGCTCAAAGATTCACTTAAGATGTCCGCACTGTGGTTCGTCAGACTTTGAAATCTCCGGAGGTAGGGGAGTTTGTATAGAATCCTTCGTGATCCAAGAATAGAAGCGGCAAAACGCATGATGTCTAGAGTAAAACGAATACTCTGTTTCGCCAGCGGAAAGGGGGGTGTGGGCAAAAGTGTGCTTTCATCAGCTTCTGCTCTGCTCCTTTCTTCGTCTGGGAGAAAAACAGGCTTGTTAGATCTGGACTTCCACGGGCCATCTGCACACACCATTCTCGGAGCGAGAGTTGGATTCGGAGAGAATAGAGGAATAATACCACACGAGTTCAACGGAATAAAAATAATGTCTATTGTTCCGTTTGCCGGACGAAAACCGATCTTGTGGAGAGGGAGCGACATCTCTCAGTCCATCTTAGAGCTCTTGGCAATAACGAGATGGGGGGAACTTGACTTTTTGGTGATTGACATGCCCCCTGGAACTGGTGAGGAGATTCTCGAAACCAGCAAAATTCTTGAGAGGGGGGAGTTTGTAATCGTGACTACTCCTTCTCTTCTTTCGATCGAAACTGTCAAGAGGTTGATTCTCGCTCTTAAAGAACTCGAAGTGGAAATCTCCGGAGTTATAGAAAACATGGGGGATGGCAATAAGGCCAAAAAACTCTCCAAGGAATACAAAATCAGGTTTCTTGGCAATGTGAGATATGATGAAAATCTGGAAAAAGCAATTGGAAAACCAAACAAACTTTTGAAAACCAAAATATCGAAAGACCTTCAAAAGATACTGCAAATCCTATAGAAAAGAACTTTTTAGAAATCCAAACGGAGAGAAAACCAAGATTTTTCGGCATGATTCTGCAGAATCTGCAGGATACCTTTAACATGCGCGGCTCCAACAACACACACGACTTTCTTATCGGAGTTTAGAAGAGGAAGCAGTCTATTTGCCATTATGACATTCCGCTGTTCAACTAATATTTTGTACGTGAACGGAAAGAACTTTCTAAAATCCGACAAAAGCTTTTCCACCGTTTCCTCCTCCGTGAGATCGCTGATTTTCTTCTCGAAAGGCATGAAAAGAGAAAAAAGTATTTGAAGACCCATCAGAAACTTTTCCCTAAGCGGAATCCCCATCAGCTGTCGAATTGTTATCTCCATATCCTGATCGATCAGCATGATCAGAGCTCCCACTTTTCTAGCTTCCTCAATCGCTGTCAGCATTTCTTCTCCAATTGGTGAGCCCGTCAATTTTGCTAACCTTTCTTGAAAGATGTAAATTAAACGGATAAGAATAGACGAATTCTGAGTCTTCCAAGTTCCGTAGGTTAGAGCATGATAGCGCGCTGGACAGAGTTCCAAACAGACAACCTCTGGTTTTTCTTTCGCTATCAATTCCCTAACTTCTCTCACGCTTTCTGGTAAAACATGTCCCACACCCAAGATTATGAAGCCATCTCTGACTTTTTTCAACACTGCCGTTCACCAACTTTGTAAATCAGAAGAAGATCTTTTCCAACTTTTTCTATACCAGTTAGTTTGAGCTTTATTCCCTTCTTGACGAGCGGAATTCCTTCACCTTCAACAAGCGTTTTGGCTCTTTCTCCTCCAACGATCACAGGAGCGATCGATATCCTTATCTCGTCCACCAAGCCATGCTTGAGCATCTCCCAATTAAGAGTGGGTCCTCCTTCCAGAAGTATCTTTTTCACACCAAGCTCTGAAAGTTTCTCTAAAAGCTTTCTCAGATCTACTTTCGCTCCATCAAAGATCCAGACATCCACTCCGGTTTTCCTTATGCTCTCGACCTTTCTTCTGTTCGCCTCCGAGGAGACTGCAACTATCGTTTTCGGATCTCCCCGGAGAACTTTTGCAGAAAGTGGTATTCTCGCCTTACCATCGACCACTACTCTGATCGGGTTTTTGCCTTTCACTCTTCTAACCGTCAGAGAGGGATCGTCGGAGAGAATCGTTCCCGCTCCAACCATTACGGCATCAACCTCCGATCTGAGCTTGTGAAGTCTGTCCAAGTCCTCCTCGCAAGATATTCTACTGTCTCCACCGACGGTGACAACTTTTCCGTCGACTGTAACGGCTGCGTTCATTATAACGTACGGTTTTTTCATCCAAACAAAAACCGTGTCGCAGGGTTTAAACCGTTAAGGGGCCAGGGCCGGGATTCGAACCCGGGCTGCGGGATCCACAGTCCCGAATGCTAACCGCTACACTACCCTGGCCGCCAAAATTTTCTCGACAGACTTGGATTTATCTCTTGCGTCCAAAAATTCTCATGACAAAACTAAACCCGCTGCTTCTTTTGGAGAAATAGAAGATATGCCATCCAGACCAAAAATACTGGTAAAAGCATGACGAGCCCGAGCAGGATCCCATTCGATATCATCCCTTCAGTTTCCATCTCGAAAAACTCTCCCCCCTCATAGCCAAGCACATGGTCTACCAATATCATGATGGTCGCTCCCCACAACATGAGACCCAAGATGTCCAATCTATACCGCTTCGGGGCAAAAAGCCAGAGAATTGTCACGATGATGGCCGCGACAAATGTTGTAACCAGCCACAAAAAATCACCTCAAGATTCCTGTTTTCGTCCTTAGACCACTTTCAGCACGCTTGATTATGCTCGCATTGATCTTAACTATGCCAACCCAGACGAAAACAGAAGCCAGAGCCATTGGAACGCCAATGTGAAGCATTTCCCCGAAAACGTTTCCGCCTGTTAAAAACGGTGGGTACGGGACAATTTCCCCATGCGCCACATGCTCGACCATTAGCATCAAACTGCCTCCCCAAAGCATTGCATTTAACCATCCAACATGCCATTCCTTGGGAAACTTTTTTGATAAAAGTGTGGTCAAAATTCCTAGAAAAAGCGGAACTACAAAGCAAGCCATTCTTCAGCACCCCCTATCGGAGTAATATTTTTTTACTTATAAATATTACGATTGCGCAATTCTTTTGCAACTTCCTCCATTGTTCGAAACTTTACACCTATACGTAGCATATTGGTGAGCACCTTCCTCAAACGTGCCTCAGCGACTTTGCCTGTTGCGAAACGACAATCCCATCTAACATTTTTCATCTCCACGAGCTCCCATGGGTGAAAATCCAAAACAAGCGGTCTGAAAACTCTCAGACCGAGCTGAACTATAGACAAAGAAACTACTGAGGGTAATCGGAGAATGCTCGAAGGCATAGTGTTCATTATCTCGATCAGGCCCGACGTTTCTGGCCGTTGCCCCAGCCCATACACGGGAACAGAAGAATCGTAGAAATATCCGAGCTTCACAAGAGCCCGATAAGTATGTTTGTTGCATCTGAAATTCGGGCTCCTAAACCCGACGGGTCTTTTCTCGATCGTCTTCTCGATTATCTCTGTTGCGAGTTTCAATCTCCTGAACTGTTCATCGAAGGGTAACAGATCAAGCCTTTCGTGGAGGTATCCGTGACACCCCACCTCATGATTTCTGGCAATTTCCGCGATTTTATCCGGAAATCGCTCACAACATTCGCCGGTCACGAAAAAAGTTGCACGTATGCCCAATTCGTCCAACATCTTTAGAAGTCTCGGTAGTCCTTCCTCAATCCCTCTCCAAGTTTTCAGATAGGGCGGAGCGTCCTGCTCAACATCCACGGAAAAAACCGCTTCACTTGGCAAGCCTAATTACCTCCTCGTAGACCTCCAAAACTCTTTTAGCCATGACATCAATTGTAAAATTTCGCACCGTTTCTAGACCGTTGGCCCGGAGCGATTTTGATAGATTCTCGTCTGTCAGAACTCTTACCACGGCTTTCGCTAAAGAGCTGTGGTCTCCGACTGGGACTAAGATACCATTAATGCCATCTCTGACTATGAGGCTGGAACCTGTCGTTCTTGTCGATACAACTGGAGTGCCGCTCGCCATGGCTTCAAGAATCGCCATTGGAAAGGCCTCAGAAAGAGATGGAAGAACGAAAACGTCGGCTGCAGCCATCAGCTTGGCTATCTCCGTTACAAGCTTCGGCCCTAGGAAATTTACCTTTTCTAGGATCCCAAGTTTTCTAGCGAGTTCCACGACCTCTGGGAGATCTTTACCTTTTCCAGCGATTACCAGCCTAGCGTCTGGAACTTCTTTCACAATTTCAACAAAAGCCTTCACAAGAACGTGGACTCCTTTCAGTTTTTTTATTCTAACCGCACTAAAGACCACTTTTCCGTCCAGACCATATTTTCGTTTTACTTCTTCTTTCTCCTTTTCAGATTTAGGGTAAAAAATAGACAAATCGACTCCATTCGGAACTACTCTAACTTTCCACGGAGGGACCCCAAAATTCACACACGTCTCAGCCGCCTGATCGCTCACACCAATCACCATCGTCGCCTTTTTGACCACTCTCATCATTGGATGATAGAGAACGGACCACCTGCCAATCGTCTTTCTAACAGTGTGGCACGTTATCACAGATGGAATTCTACGTCTCTTGCAATACCAGATGGAGAAAAGCGCTGCGCTGGAGTGAATATCCTGCCCGTGTACAACATCAAAGCCACCATAACGAATCAAGTCCCTGAGCTTTTTCGCCGCCCTCCCAGAGAACATACGCATCAATACGGGAATAACGAATCCATCAAAATAACTCACATTTACATCCGGTGGGATGAATTCGCTTCCTCTGAGACGCGCTGGGAGCGCCAGCGTAACATCCACACCAATCTTCGCAAGCGCCTTGCAGAGATTGGCGGTATAGGTCGCCGCTCCGCCAATATCCGGAGGAAACTCATCTCCAACTATCAGAACCTTCAGCGCTATCCCCCTAACTAAAGCCCTGAAATCTTGATTAAAAAGCTCATGCTGAAGCTTCGGTTTTACTTAAGAGCTTCAAGAAATGAAGATTTGTTGGTGTTGAAGAACTTTCTGGTTACAGGAAGACCCGGAAGCGGAAAAAGCACGATTGTCGCCAAAACCGTTCAAATTTTAATCGACCAAGGGGTGAGGGTAGGGGGAATAGTCTGTCCAGAAATCAGAGATGAAAGTGGTCAAAGGATCGGATTCAAAATGAAGAACATTCTTTCTGGGGAAGAGAGATTGCTTGCACACGTCGGGCACAAAGCAGGACCATCGGTCGGAAAATACGGCGTAATTGTAGAAAATGTAGATTATATGTCAGAAACGTCCATCTTGAACAGCTTGGAACACGTGGATGTTATCGTTATCGATGAAATCGCGCCAATGGAAACCTTCAGCGAAAAATTCAAGAAAGCTATCACAACTGTTTTGGATTCTTCAAAGCCGCTTCTTGCCGCGATCCATATGAGAAGCATGACAGGATTTATAGGGGACATAAAAAAGAGGCCTGACGTTAAAATCTGGGTGATAAAACCCGAAAACCGTGAAAGATTGCCTACAGAAATAGCGTCAGAAATCTTGAAAGTCCTCAGAACAGAGAAATCAGAAAATCGTATGGAGCATCCGTCCTGAAACCTGTTGGTGAGAAATGAGTTCTGGAAAAGAAATATCCCGATGATTTTAGGGCTTCTTCTATGCGGGAGAATTTTGGAGGAGATATACCCGCAACGCTTGCCATTACGTTTAGATCAAAAAAGGTTGGTGGACCCTCGGCCTCATTCACGCACATAGACAAAAGCCTGAACTCTTGACTCCTCTGTCTAAACTTTCTCCGACCTACTCCTTCTAAGACTTTTAGAACAAAATTTTTGTCAAAAATCGAGCCCAGCCAAAGAGGACCGGCATGAGCTAAATCCTCTCCGCAATCACAACTTGAGGGGAGCTCCGCTGCAGTTCCTTTTGTCAAATATCTCCTGCTACATGAAAAGCAATGGGAAACAAAGCCTTGTTCTTTTAAAACTCCAAAAGCGGATCCTGAACTTCTCTTTCCAAAAAGATAAACTCTAAGCTGGTGTCTCGACAAATGGGTAAGAAGAGGGAAAAAAGCAAGATCGTGTTTTGCCGCAACACGTTGAATGAAACCTATCAAAATTCTCGCGCCCAGTTCGTGACAGTATTCTGTCCTCAGAGAGACCGCACCGTACTTCCGTAGACATGCGGATGGAGCAGAACCGCATAGCGCCGCCGTATCGGTGGCTGTGACCGCAAGCACTCCCGCCCGGGAAAGAGAAACGCATGCTGCCTCAACAAAAGGGGCCGGTGATCCAAATGGGTCGAGATCCACGAAATTGAATCTACCGCGCATCTCGTGCAAAAGAACGTTCGCGTCGCTCCTGACAACGGACACCTCGACCATAGGCTTGTTCAACTCCAAGTTCTTTTTGATTATGTCTATCGCCTTTTGTGAAACATCGCTGATGACAACCCGTTCTACTCCTTCCACCTCACAAGCATATCTCAGACCTCGCACGCCAACTCCGGCAAACGGATCGCATATTCTCAATTTTCCCAAAATCTCCACAGCGGCCTGTGCCACGGCCACAGCGATGTCTCTAGCCATCTCCACATGCGGATTGTAAAAGACGTCTGCTCTTGATGGAACATAATCTCCAGTTGGAGCTCTGAAATCCTCGAGACGCGGTACCTCTAGTATTA
Organism: Candidatus Hadarchaeales archaeon; assembly: GCA_038823825.1. Classification (NCBI taxonomy): domain Archaea; kingdom Methanobacteriati; phylum Hadarchaeota (SeqCode); class Hadarchaeia (SeqCode); order Hadarchaeales (SeqCode); species Hadarchaeales archaeon (SeqCode). The sequence goes on from JAWBCC010000005.1 coordinate 20,787, forward strand.
CTTTTCCTTCCGTCACACGAACCATAGTTACCCACTAGAATTCATTCGATTTCTGCTCTGAAACCCTTTCCTATGATGTAGGACTCTGCACTTTGTTTTCTAGAGGCAATCGGTTTAGAAACTTTAACAAAATCAAAATTTTTTCTGAATTCTTTGAGAATTTCTGGAAATTGTTCACCTTGGAATACTTTGACCAATGCCCGCCCGCCGGGTGAGAGAATCTTCTGGCAAATTTTAAGGACTGAGAGGACAAGTTCCGCAGATCTAGCGTGATCGACACTCCATACTCCAGTTATCCTCGGAGATGCGTCCGAAAGCACAACATCTGCTTTCCTAGGAATTTCCTTCAAAATGCGTTCGGGCGTGGTGGAATCCAAGATATCTGCAACAATCGTTCTAACGTTTGGAAATTTCAAAGGTTTTATTGGCTGTAGGTCCACGCCTAGAACGAAGCCTTCCTCTCCAATCTTTTCGGCAGCCACCTGAAGCCAGCCACCTGGAGCTGCTCCCAGATCTACTACAACGTCTCCTCTCCTGAGAATGTTGTAGCGCTCGTTGAGCTGAATAAGCTTGAAGGCTGCCCTCGACCTATAGCCAATCTTTTTCGCTAGACAGTAATAGTGCTCTCTTTTTCTTTCCGATTTAAACGCCAAGAGCCTCCCTCCCGTGTGGTTTGAGACCACAAGCCTTGAAGGCATCAGCCGTGACCGACATCAAAACTGATATCTCTGGATGATAGAATAGGTGAGTCTGACATTCGCAGTCACTGGAGCCAAAACCCTCGATTGGCTGAAGTCTACTGGAGAGATTTCGAGCAACTTCACACTCTCCTCTGCCCTCTGCAAAAATGAAGTCTACAACTCTTGCTCTCGTGAGTAGATAGTCAACATGCCAATGCATCCGCTTTTTCTTTTCTAAGTGTCTCCTCACTCTTTCTTTCAAACCTCCCATTGCTGAACCAACATAGACATAATAACCCGCCCGAAAACTTTTCCTCCCCAAGGCACCGATCACGATTTCAACATCGAATGGGACTTGGATAAATAACGCGTAAGTTCCTTTCATCTTAGAGATCTGCTCGCGATGGCCCTCTTTCCCGGAGACTCCTCTACCCAGACTTCCACCTCCAAAATGTTGTTAAACTCGCCCAGTTTGTCCGAAACTTCTGATAAAATTAGACGAGCTAGTTCCTCTGCGGTCACATTCTCAACTGGAAGAATGAGAACATCCTGCTCGGGAAAAATGTACATTCTTCCGCCGGATTTTAGAGCGAGAGATTTTCCATCGGATTCTAACGTCACATGAGAACTTCTCCCAGGTAACAGAAGCTTGTGATCATATTTCGCACAGATCTCGGACAAAATTTTTTTGAGAAGATCAAAATCTATAACCATTCCTTTCTTGTCCGTTTCCCCGCTCACTGAAACTCCAACCGTCCAATTGTGGCCGTGAACATGCTCACACCTCTCATGACCGATGAGGAAATGTGCGGCTGAAAATCCAACCTTGGTAACCTCTATCTTCATTCAAAGAATTCTTTAGCGGCTGGAAGTTTAAAAGTCTCCAGAAAATTTTCATAGCAAACAAAACCTTTTTAAGCGGAGGTTTTCTTTAAAAAAGGAGGTAAAAACATGAAAACGACAATTTCCGTCATAAAGTGCGATGTGGGTTCGTTGGCAGGACATCACACTGTTCCAGAGCCTCTCATGAAAATTGCAGAAAGAAAGCTAAGCGAAGCCAAAAAGAGCGGGCTAATAAACAGCTACTATGTCTTTCACGCGGGGGACGACCTAGAGCTTCTGATGGTTCATCAGCGTGGCGAGAACAATGAGGAGATTCACAGACTTGCTTGGGACACTTTCCAAGAGGCGGCAAAGAAGGCAATGGAACTAAAGCTCTACGCAGCCGGACAAGATATCCTGAAGACCGCATTCAGCGGAAACATCAAGGGGCTTGGTCCTGGAGTCGCCGAAATGGAGATCGAAGAGAGACAGGCGGAACCGATCATCGTCTTCGCCGCCGACAAAACGGAACCTGGAGCGTTCAACTACCCGCTGTTCAGGATCTTCGCAGATCCATTCAACACTGCAGGACTCGTGATAGATCCAGCGATGACCGGTGGTTTCAAGTTTGAGGTCTTGGACATTTTCGAAGACAAAAAAGTCGTCCTGAAGTGTCCGGAGGAGATGTACGATTTGATTGCTCTGATCGGCACACCTGGCCAGTATGTGATCCAAAGAGTCTACAGAGCCAGCGATAACCTCGTAGCTGCTACAACGAGCACAACAAAGCTCTGGCTGATAGCCGGAAAATACGTCGGAAAGGACGACCCGGTCTGCATAGTCAGAACACAGCATGGTTTGCCGGCTGCTGGAGAAGCGCTAGCGCCCTTCATGCACAGTTACTTCGTTGAGGGATGGATGCGCGGAAGCCACTGGGGACCGCTGATGCCAGTTGGACTGAAGGACGCGAGATGCACGGCGTTCGATGGGCCGCCTCGAATTGTGGCGCTAGGATTCCAGGTCGTAAATGGAAAGATAGCGGAGGACGATGATGGAAGACCACTGATTGCAGATCTCTTCGATGATCCAGCATTTGAACCAGCTAGAAGAGAGGCCGCCGAGCTTGCCAGAGTTCTCAGAAGGATGGGTGAATTCGAGCCTGCCCGGCTTGGCAAAGATTCGATGGAATACACAACGCTTCCAGCTGTACTGAAGAAGCTGGAGAGCAAATTCCAAAAAGCCTAAAAGTCTGCCAACAACCCCAAGTTTTTCTTTTTTATTTTATTCTAAAGTCGTAGTAATCTTCCACTCTCACTATGTCTTCCGGATGATGAGTAGACGATTCATGTAAAATCAAGTTTGAAACCGCCAAGAATGAGTGAACGGTGCCTGGTCTCAAATGAATTTTCTGTCCGGGCAAAAGGGGCTTTTTAGAGTTTCCCTTCATGACTACCCACCCTCTTCCTGAGATAACCTTGAGCACCTCGTCCCTTTTTTCGTGATAGTGCATGGATGTTCTGTAACCTGCCATTATATAGAGAATTTTTTCCATTCTGCCCTCTTTGACTCCTAAGATTTTCTCATAGCCCCAAGGTTTGTCTATCCTGTTTTGGTATTCGAGCTTCGCGGTTTCCAAGTCTTTCTCGGTATCCACAGAAATCCAGAACGGTATGTCTTCTTTGTAGTAGCCGAGCTTTCCTTTTCTGGCTAACTCTGGAAAAGCGGTTCTTTCGATATCCCCAACCATATACTTCTGAAGTATTGGGAGAATTCTCTTAGACATACAGTAAAATCCCCCATTTATGAAATGATTTAAAACCGGTTTTTCCTCAAAACCTATGATTTTTCCACCTTTGAGATTCAGTATCCCGTACGGACTGCGCATCCTAACTGCGAAAATCGATGCCAAGGTTCCCGACTTTTTCCACTTCTCGTACATTCTTTTGATGTTCAGATCTGCTATCACATCACCGTTGCTAATAACAGCGTCCTCTCTGGCGGTCTCCATTCCAAGCCTTATCGCATTTAGAGTCCCCATCGGTGTTTTCTCCTGCACATATTCTATTTCAACACCCATGTGCCTCTCGCCGAATTTTTTGCGTATTTTCTCCCCCAAGTGGGCTGTCAAGAGAATAACACGGTTTATGCCCGCACTTTTATACTGGAAAAGCTGCCTTTCCAGAATTGTGTATCCTGGCTTTAGCTCAAACAGGACTTTAGGGACGGTTTCGGTCGCAGGTCTGAGTCTCTTGCCCAAGCCTCCACAAAGAATCATTCCAATCAAGCTCTTAGCACCTCCTACACTTTGCCTTGCTTTTTAATTTGCTTTCGTCTGTTTTCCATTTTCAGCCTTATACCCATATAACTAAGAACACATGCACCTATCGCAGAGCCAATAACGAGGATTATCAAACGGTCAAAGATTGTCGCCAAACCGGCCTTGGCGATGGGAACTTTGGTTAAGACGAACACGGAGAAATATGTGACCTCCACGAGACCGAGACCGCCGGGAAGAAATGGGACCAAGCCGGCGAGTGGAGGAACTGTAAGCCCCAAAAGAAGGGTGATTATGGTAGGCGTATATCCCACACTTCTGAAGACAAGATAGAGCCGACAAAGGTTTAAAATCCAGAAAGTTAGGGAGAGAAAGAAAATTTTCGCAGCCGTACGCCAATTACTGAATACCTTTTGACCAGCATCGTAAAACTTTTTGACATCATGCTTTGATTTGCTTTTACTTCTGTGAAAAATCTTTGAGATCAAGGTGGGGAAGAATTTGCTGAGAAATTTTTCCCCGATTCTGCGCGGAAAGAAGTAAACCATCGCCAAAACTAAGGTTATAATAGAAGTCGACCAGGCAGCAATTATTGCGAGTCTCCAGCTAATGATTTCGAAAAGAGCGAGCAAAAGTCCAAGCATGAAGAATGAAGCGGAAATCGTAAGCTCGACTACATATTCTGAAACCGTTGCTGCTAAACTGTGTGAGATTGGTATGTCCTCGCGTTTCCTCATGAGATAACTCCGCACTATCGGATCTCCAGCAACATAGGAAAGCGGAGTGATATTTGTTATAAATATGCTACCCAGGATTACCTGCCACGTCTTTAAAACGCTTATTCTCACGCCTGAAGCTGAAAGAGACACCTTCCATCTGAGAGATATTATGAATGTTCCAAGAAGATAGACTCCTATTGCTCCAAGAAAAAACACCAAGTTCAGGGTTGGAAGTGCCTCGGTTATTTTCCTGAAATCTACGGCGCTTGCCAAAAACCTGAAAAAAAAGAAACCCAAAATAATCGCCACAACTAACCATAGGGCCGTCCTACTACCTTTCAAGGTCTCCCTCAAATACTTTTCACTAAAGTTTTTTGAGCTTTTTTAAGAGCCGCCGGTGGGATTTGAACCCACGATCTACCGCTTACGAGGCGGTCGCTGTAACCAGGCTCAGCTACGGCGGCTCCGATTCTATTTTACTTGTAGTTCTGAAATATATCTTGCCCTACTTTTTATTAGAGAAAACCGAAAGAAAAAGAAGATGAGAGAAGAGACGAAAAAACAACTCGTTTGGCTCTTTGTAATCGCTTTCTGGACGCTGGGGTTTTTCTTTTCTAGATGGAGTAATCCTCCTGCTTTCGCCAAGGAAATCGGGAGATCCATCAGTGTACCACTTTCTGGAGATGCCTGGCTTCCGCTCGTCTACTTTCCCCTGACGGTCGTGGCATCATTTGTTCTCGCACAGCTGTTTTTCGGCGGCGGCATTATTTTCATGTTTTTCCGAGGGGTTTGGGATTCCACCGTGTTTTCTCGGTTAGAAGCTATTGTGGCGGAAACAAACCTCATATCTATCCAGTATGGCCAACTGTGGACGATGTTTTACTATCTCATGATTTTGGGATGCAATTTGCCGCTGTGTCTCTGGGCCGCACAACTTGGCGCTTCTCAATCCTTGAAAGTCTTAGAAAGGTTGCAGGGAAAGCTTGTGAGACCATCAGAAGAAGTTCGATGGAAAATGCTCATGCTAATCATTGCTTCCATCGTACTTGCAATTCCATCTTCCTTGGCTATTTCATATGCGTGACCCAGGGCCGAAGAAAAATTTAGTTATATATTTTGAAGCTCGTGCGTAAAGCTTTTAAATCGTCCGGTTTTCTTTATTCAAATGGATAACTTGGTAATGAGGTGGAAGTAGATGGCTAGCCAGCTTGCTGGAACTCCAATCCTGATCTTGCCTGAGAAAGTTCAGAGATACATAGGTAGAGATGCTCAAAGGATGAACATAATGGCGGCCAGAGTCATTGCGGAGGCTGTCAGAACCACCTTGGGTCCAAGAGGGATGGATAAGATGCTTGTTGACAACCTCGGGGATGTCACAATCACAAACGATGGGGTAACCATTTTGGATGAGATGGACGTAGAACATCCGGCTGCGAAGATGATGGTTGAGGCCTCCAAAACACAAGAAAATGAGGTCGGGGATGGAACTACCACGGTTGTAATTCTGGCTGGCGAACTTTTGAAGAGAGCAGAAGAACTACTCGATCAGAACTTCCATCCAAGCGTTATAATTTCCGGATACAGGAAAGCGGCCGAATATGCATGCAAGGTGCTAGAGAAAATAGCCAAACCCGTGACGAAAGACGATGATGAGACGCTCAAGAAAATTGCTCTAACGGCACTGAGCAGCAAGGGGACCGAGGCTAAAGGAGAAAAGCTCGCCGATCTGTGTGTGAAAGCTGTGAAACAGATTGTCGAGGAGGCAAACGGAAAGATTGAGGCCGACATAGATAATATAAAAGTCGAAAAGAAAACCGGTGGGAGTTCCGCAGATTCTCAGCTCATAACCGGAATCATTCTTGACAAGGAAGTTGTGCATCCCGGTATGCCAAAGAGAATAGAAAAAGCTAAAATCGCTCTGTTAAACCTTGCGCTGGAGGTTAAAGAAACAGAAACTGATGCGAAAATAAACATAACTTCGCCTGAGCAACTGAAAAGCTTCATGGAAGAGGAAAGACGCATGTTGAAGGATATGGTTGACAAGATAAAATCCGTAGGTGCAAACGTTGTGTTCTGTCAGAAGGGAATTGATGATGTCGCGCAACACTATCTCGCGAAGGCCAAAATATTGGCCGTTAGAAGGGTAAAGGAATCTGACATGGAAAAGCTCGCAAGAGCAACTGGTGGAAAAATTGTAACAAATATAAAGGATCTTACCCCGGCCGATCTGGGCGAAGCTGAACTTGTTGAGGAGCGAAAGATTGCTGGAGAAGACATGGTGTTTATCGAAGGATGTAAGAATCCGAGATCTGTGAGTATCCTGGTCAGGGGCGGCACGGAACACGTTGTTGACGAAATCGAAAGAGCCGTGCACGATGCTTTGTCTGTGATTTCCGCATCGATTGAGGATGGGAAAATAGTGGGTGGAGGTGGAGCTCCAGAAGTAGAGGTTGCCAAAGAACTTAGAAAGTTTGCTGACACCGTGGGGGGAAGAGAAGCGATAGCAATCAATGCTTTTGCAGATTCACTTGAGATCGTGCCAAAAACGTTGGCGGAGAACGCGGGGATGGATCCGATTGACATTCTAGTCAAACTGCGTGCTGCACATGAAAAGCCAAACGGAGAGGTCATGGGACTGAATGTCTTCACAGGAGAGATCGTAGACACTGTGAAAGCTGGGATAATTGAGCCAATTAGAGTAAAAGTGCAGGCGATCAAATCGGCTACTGAAGTTTCCGAGATGATTTTGAGAATCGATGACGTGATTGCTGCCGTAAAACTTGAAAAGGAAGAAAAGGAGAAAAAAGAAACAAAGCCACCTACTCCAGAATTCTAAACTAAAAGGGGGTCACAATATTTTTCCAGAAAAATACACGAGATATGAAAAAGCCAGAATAATCGGCGCCCGAGCTCTTCAGATTTCCTTAGGTGCACCGATTTTGATCAACCCTCCAAAAGGAATAACAGATCCTGTGGAGATAGCTCTCTACGAATTCGAGCAAGGGGTTATACCCATAACGGTTATTAGAAGATTACCCGACGAGAGAATTCGCACATAAGCAGCAAACTAAAAAGTTAGACTCGTGATATTTTTTCTGAGATGGGGGTCCAGATTTCAGACATCGTCCCGGCAGATGAAGTACTCCTCGAGGAGCTTAGAGGGAAAACTATTGCTATAGATGCGATGAATTTTCTCTATCAATTTCTCTCAATAATCAGGCAGAGAGACGGAGAGCTTCTAAGAGACTCCAAGGGAAGGATAACCTCTCATCTCTCCGGACTTTTTTACAGAACAGCAAACTTCATCGAGCTTGGAATAAAACCGATTTATGTATTTGATGGTGCTCCACCAATTCTGAAACTCAAAACCGTTGAAGAGAGAAAAATGGCAAGAATCGATGCTGAAAGGGAATGGAAAAAAGCCCTTGAAGAAGGTCGGATAGAAGAGGCAAGAAAATTCGCACAGCGGGCGGGAAGGGTCGATGAAGAAATGATTAGGCAGGCAAAAACGTTGCTTGATTACATGGGCGTACCTTGGGTTCAAGCTCCGGGCGAGGGTGAAGCTCAAGCAGCCCGGATAGTTCAAAGGGGAGATGCTTGGGCGGTTGGTAGTCAAGATTACGATGCTCTTCTGTTTGGGGCACCGAGACTCGTGAGAAATCTAGCAATAACCGGAAAGAGAAAGCTGCCTGGGAAGGATGTTTACATCGACGTAAAGCCTGAGATAGTAGAGCTTGAGAGAACTCTTAAAACATTGGGGATAACGAGAGAGCAACTTGTTGGAATAGGGATTTTAGTTGGAACCGATTACAATGAGGGAATAAAAGGCATAGGACCGAAAAAAGCACTTGCGCTCGTCAAGCAGTACGCTTCTTTAAGTGAACTTTTGCAAACCGAGTTTGCTGAGAAGTTTGAGGTAGATCCATTCAAGGTGGCTGAAATATTTCTCAAGCCGGAGGTTACAGACGACTACGAAATCAGAGAAAAAAAACCAAATCCAGATAAGATAAAAGAGTTCCTCTGCGAGGAGCATGACTTCTCGGAAGATCGAGTAGAAAAGGGTATAGAGAAAATCACAAAAGGTTTGGAGAAATCCACGCAAACTTCGTTAGAACGCTGGTTCTCATAGCCGTTCCTTCCATCCATATTCGCCTATTAGCGGGACAAACGCACATCCTCCATATTCTTCTGTTTTCAATTTTCCGTTTTTCTTTTCAAGAACTGTCCAAGTCTGAAACATCTCGTGTCTGCCTAGCGGAAGTCCCATTTTCCCGCCCTTTGCTAGTTGTTCTATGAGGGGACGTGGAGGCTCTGGAGCACAAGCCGTTACGAGTATTCTATCCCATGGAGCTTCCTTCGCGTAACCGAGAGTTCCATCACCGAGGACGATTGAAACATGAGCGTAACCTGTGCGTTTGAGGTTATCCTTCGCGAAATTGGCGAGTTCTGGTATTCTTTCGATGGAAACAACTCTCCCGTTTTTTCCAACGACCTCCGCCAGCAGAGCTGCGTTGTAACCTGAGCCCGCGCCTATTTCGAGCACTTTCTGGTTTGGCTTAAGGTCAAGCGTTTCCATCATTATCGCAATCATGCTTGGAGCGGAGATTGTCTGCCCGTACCCGATCGGTAATGGTTGATCGGAGTATGCGTATTCGCGCAGTTCTTCTGGCACGAATTCGTGTCTCGGAACTTTGCGGAAAGCCTCGATTATCTTTGGAGTCTTTAGATATCCAAGTGAGATGAGGGTTTTGACAAGTCTCTCCCTTTCGTTCTCAAAATCAAGCATTCAATAGTTAAATCTCCCTTCTCCTCTAAAAAATTTGAAGTCTGATGAAATGGATAATCCGCGCTAGAGGTCATCCAAACATTACGGCAAAACATCCAACAACGTTCATGTTGACGATGGAGAAGGAGATCGGTCCGCGTGCGGATTGTGTTGTTGGAGTGCAAGCTGAGACCGGAGCAGCTGGACTTGACCAAAATTTGAAGAAACTCTTGAAATCCGGAGCTACCGTCAAGCTCTTGATCTCCTGTGGGGGGGTTCGTGAGGAAGTCTTGGCTAAAGGGCATCCCTCCCTCTCTTTCGACCATCCAACCGATATCGTCGTCAGAAAAAGTTCGTACACATGCGGGCGGACTATTGCTATCTTGGCGGACAAGGGGGCAGCGGATTTTTCCAGAGAACTTGTCGAAAAACTGCAACATCCAAACGAAGTTTTGCTGACGATAGAAATCTTACTTTAGTTCCAGGATTTCTAAGAGGTCCTCTGGCAAAAGATAGGGAATACCATCGATTATGGGATACTTACGGCCACATTTCTTACAGATCAGATTATTTTTCCTCTTCTGCAGATCTCCCTTGCAAACGGGGCAAACGATTATCTCTAGAATTTTTCGATCCAATTTCACAAACTTACATCTCTCCTGGTTCAAATATCTTTTTTCCCAAATTTGTCTTCGCGAGGAATTTGACCGCCAGATATCCGGCAAGAGAGTAACCCATTCCCCCCACAATATCCTGCCAGTAGTGCTCACCTAGATATATCGTTGAGAATGTCAGAAGAATAAACACGATGACCCAAACTGCAAAAATTCTCCTTCCGTATGATCTGACAAAAAGAGTTGCTGAGAGAGAGTTTGCCACGTGTAGGCTGGGAAACGCTCCATAAGGATATGGGTTGGCGACCTCGCTTATGCCAAACATTTCGCGTCTGACATCTCTCACACCGTTTACTGCCATCCTCGGAGGTGCAACAGGAAACAACCACCAAGTTAGCATGGAGATCGACTGTACAAAAATAAAAACCGCCAAATATCTTTCTAGTCTTGGTGCATCCCTCTTCAGAAAAATGTAAATTCCGGTTCCGTATATCATCATAATGTATCCGAGAGAATAGACCAGAAGCATAAAGATGTCAAAGTAACGGGAGGATAGGCGATCTTGGAGAAAAAGGACATCTTCGCCGCCGAAAGAATGCGGGTTGACTGGAGAAGGAAGCATTCGTGGGACGATTTCATAAATGGCGGTTGCTATGGCTAGAAGAAGCAGTAGCTTCAGGATTTTTCTCATGGAGGATACCTCAAAAACTTTGATGCTCGGAGTTTTAAGTTCTAGTGTAGATTTGCAGCTTGATGAAAAGCGGATACGTTGGGGAGATTTTCAGCTCCATACAAGGGGAAGGTCTATATGTTGGAAGAAGGCAGGTTTTCGTTAGGTTTGCCGGGTGTAATCTTTCATGCGTCTACTGTGACACCGTTAAGTTCAGAAAACCGGCGAAATATTGTAGGATAGAAAAAGCCGGAAAATCGGAAATCCGCAAAAATCCGATGAAATCGGTGGAAATTTTTGAGGAGGTGCTCAGACTTGCAACACCTGACATCCACTCCGTGTCCCTGACTGGCGGGGAGCCTCTTATGGCGGCAGAGCTGGCGGGAGAAGTTGCCAAACTCTGCAAGAAGGCCTCTTTGCCGGTTTATCTGGAAACCAACGGAAGTGTGCCTGAGGCAATGAAAAAAATCGTGAAGTTTATAGACTACGCCTCCATCGACGTAAAGTTGCCAGAACACAAATCTGTTAAACCTGGAGAATGGGAATCCCTCTTCAAAAAAGAACTCTCCTGTGTGAGGATCGCCAGAAAAAAAGCTGAAACTTTTGTGAAAATTGTGGTTCTGCCAAACACAAAAGAAACTACGATTTTTTCGGTTTGCAAAGAAATCGCAAATCTGGATGTTCCCGTGGTCATACAGCCGGTCACACCTGTTGGGGAAATCAAAGAATTTCCGAGAAGAGAATTCCTCTTGAAGCTGTCTGAGGCAGCCGCCCTCGCCGGGGTTAAAGATGTCGCTATAATTCCGCAGGTTCACAAGTTTATCGGCTTTCGCTGAGACTTTCGACTCTGATTAATAGCATGTCCTTTTCGGATCTGTTCGAAATTCTCACGGATACTCCTGCTGGAATAGGCATCATGTCTCTGCTTCTTATGAGCTGTTTTCTTTCGCCTACCTCTACTTCCCCGATTCCGTCAAGAACAAAATAAAGTTCTTCCTTTTCGCTCTTGCGCTCCATCGTACCCCCGCTCCGCAGAATGATTAAGGTGAGTAGAAATCCCTCGACCTGACGAGAAACACAAACCATCTTCTCAAGCCTTTCCGTTATCTCTCCCTCTCTGAATATCCTTACGTAACTCCTGTGCGAGATGTCATACCAGTCGCCGGTTATAAGGAAGCCCTTCACCTTCTCTCCGCGCTCGAGAAGATGCTGGATGAAGAAACCCGGAGCGTCTCGCTTTCCGCCAGCGCAGTATTCTTTCAAAATTGGGAGTGTGTGTCTGGGGAGAACGTACATGCCAGTCCCGACGTACTTGCTTAAGGGTGGAGAGACTTTTTCTTTGAAATCATGAATATAAAATGTTCTCGAGTGTGGTGGATACTTTTCGCAGCCGTCAAAACGAACGGTCGCCATCTCCTCCGGACGTAAATCTGGATTTTCTCCTGCGTAATATATTCCGACGAGAGTCTCGCCGGTGAAACTCGACACGAATTCTCTCAGATCGGAAGAAAAATAGTTGTCCGCACAGAGAACTATGACGTCATCGTCTATTCCGAGCTCTGAGATAGCATTCGCCAGACCGGAAAGAGCTCCAGGTTTTTCCTCCTCTCTTGTGGCTTTTTCAACAACCACCCTCGGAAACTCCGTGAAAAAATGTTCAAATCTTTTGTTGACGGTGATTATGGGCTCTATCCCAATCGCTCTGAGTTTATCGACCAGATGACTTATCAACGTGTCCCCCTCGACGACGAGCAGGGGTTTTGGAAAAATATCTCCAAGAGGGCCCAGACGTCTGGCGAATCCGCCAGCTAGGATTATTGCTTCCATCTTTCCATATTTCTACGAAAGGTTTTATTTGCTTAACTTATAAACGTCCGAACAGCAACTTTTGGCTGGAGTCTACATGGTTCTGGAAAAACTCGGAAAGTCTCTCCAAGCAGCACTACAGAAGCTGTCTAGGAGCACATATGTGGATGAAAAGGCTGTTAAAGAGCTTGTAAAAGACATACAAAGGGCGCTTCTTCAGGCTGATGTTGACGTGAAGCTCGTTTTGGAGCTGACGAAAAAAATCGAGAAGAGAGCGCTGGAGGAGAAGATACCGCCTGGACTCAACAGAAGAGCTCATGTTGTGAAAATCGTTTTTGAGGAACTGTCGGAATTTCTCGGAAAGCCATCAAAATTCGAGCTGGAGCCCGGAAAGACAAAAATCGTGATGATGGTTGGACTCCAGGGTAGTGGTAAAACTACAACGGTTGCAAAGCTTGCCACCTACTTCAAAAAGAAGGGATATAGAGTTGGGGTTGTTTGCGCAGATACGTTCAGACCGGGGGCTCTGGAGCAGCTACTCCAGCTGTCCGAGAAAGGCGGATTTGAGGTCTTTGGTGACCCAGCGGAGAAGGATTCCGTGAAAATCGCAAGAAATGGAGTTGAACATTTCAAAAAGTCGGGTTGTGATTTGATCTTAGTTGACACGGCTGGGAGACACAAGAAAGAAAGTGAACTGATGGAGGAGATGAAAAGACTGGCGGAGGAGATAAAGCCTGACGAAGTTATGCTCGTGATAGACGGAACGATCGGCCAGCAGGCGAGGGCACAGGCAGAAGCATTTAACGCTGCAACCTCGATCGGCTCCATCTTCATTACAAAGCTTGACGGGACGGCAAAAGGTGGTGGCGCGTTATCGGCAGTCGCGGCGACCGGGGCAACGATAAAGTTCATCGGGACTGGAGAGCACTTGGACGAAATCGAGCCTTACGAGCCCTCAAAGTTTTTGGCTAGACTTCTAGGAATGGGAGATCTGGAGACGTTGCTCAAGCGTATAGAGGAAATCGTTGAAAAAGAGAAGATAAAGTTTCCTGAAAAGAAAGAGCTGGCGGCCGGCAAGCTCACGCTACGAGATGTCTATCAACAGCTTGAAGCGTTGGAGAAAACCGGTCCGCTAAGGAAAGTCATGCAGATGCTTCCGGGGTTTGGGTCCTCGATACCGGAGGAGCAGTTTAGAGTTGGAGAAGAAAAACTCAAGAAATTCAAGGTTATCATGCAGTCGATGACGAGGGAGGAACTGGAAAACCCGAGAATCATAAATGCTTCGAGGATAAGGAGAATTGCACGTGGGTCTGGGACATCTGAAGCAGATGTCAAGGAACTTTTAAAGCAGTATGAGATGATGCAGAAGATGCTCAAGACCTTTGCGAAAGGCAGAATTCCGAAAACCGGACCATGGGCAAAACTTTTGAAGAATCTTGAGGGTTAAATAAGACCGCACGATAGGATAAAAGGGAGGATTTGAGATGCCACGCAGATCAAGGGGTTTGAGAAGCAAAGGGAGGGGCATATTCACGAAGAAGCCCAGAATGCGGGGGAAGTTTTCTGTGGTAGAAGCCACTCGCGAGCTCCCGCTCGGATGCAAAGTAAGCATTCTGATAAATCCTACCATTGTGAAGGGACAACCGCACCACCGCTACCACGGTAGGGTGGGTATAATAAGAGAAAAGAGAGGAAGAGCATATATAGTGGAAGTGAGGGATGGGGGGAAGATAAAGAAATTAGTCGTGGGGCGCGAACATCTGAGGATGGTGGCGTGATGATCGGGAAGAGGATAATTAGGGAGACTCCTATAACCATTGCGGAGGCTTTGGAGATTTTGGAGGGTGAGGGAGACCGGCTCGAGGCCTCCCAGAGGATGGCCCGTGACTATGCGCAGAAGTTTGCAAAAATAGATGGGAAAACGGCCCGACAGATAAAAGAGGAGCTTTTGAAGCTGGGTAAACTTTCCGAACGCCAGATCGTGATGCTCATCAATTTGATGCCAAAGCGAAAAGAGGAAATCGAACTTCTCTTCGCAAAAGAGCGGGTCAGGCTGGAAGACCAGGACTACGAGACAATTCTTCAAACACTAAGGAGATTTTCTGAGTAAGCGGTAGCAAAAGAGGGTGATACCTTATGATTGACAAAAAATATGAGGATAGAGGGATAGTGCTGGATTTCCTTCCACATGGTAGCCCGAAAGACCCAAGGCCTGTGCACCTGAGGGAGCCGATTGCGCAGATAATCGGTGACACATTTTTTACCCTGCTGGAGGTGGTTCCGTTCAAGGGCGTAACTCTTCAGCTGCAAGAGGTCGTAAACATTGGAAAAGAAGGCAGAGACAAAATCGAGAGAATAAAAAGAAGAATAGGTTATGAAGATTTGACTTCGGTTGCGAGGGGAGAACTTCCGACGGCGATAAGGAAGATAGTCACGAAAAATCCACAGCGGTTTCTAGATTTCTTCAACAAAGCTGGACCTATAACTTCCAGATTTCACGCTCTGGAACTCATTCCCGGAATAGGCAAGAAGTTGATGTGGACGATTCTCCAGGAAAGGGAGAAACAACCTTTTCAGAGTTTTGAGGATCTCGAGAATAGGATTAAAGGAATACAAAATCCCATAGAGATGATAGTTAAAAGGGTAGAGCTGGAGCTGCAAGGTGGCGAAAAGTATCTTCTTTTTGTGAGAGGATCCCCTAAAAGGGAGACTTCCTCTTTTGCCTAGCCAAAGAAATCATATAGCTGAAAAGTGCGAAAACTGGCAAAATCTCGAGCCTTCCAACCAACATCTGAATTGTGAGGGAAATTTTGCCAGCGATATGCATGCTTGCCGAGGTTATTCCGACCGAGAGCCCAACATTTCCTTGAGCTGACGCGGACTCAAAGATCGAATCCAGCGGGGGATTGCCAAGATACATTAGAACTCCGGCTCCTATGAACATCACTAAAATGTAGATGAAAATGTAGATCAGAATCTCCATTATTTCCTTCTCGGTGTATGTGTATCCTGCCAGCTTGACGGGAACTACTGCTCTATCGGGCAGAAAACTCTTCTTGAGCATCCACTGAAGCGTTTTCCCTAAAAGGATGATCCTCATGAGTTTTATCGCACTGGAGGTCGAGCCGTAGCTACCGCCGATCATCATCAAGATTATTAGGAGAACTTTGGCTCCTTCGCCCCATTCTCGGATGTTTGCCGTGGAGAAGCCGGTGCCAGTCAGGGCTGAGGTGGTCTGAAAAAGGGAGTCAGTCCATCCGACGGCTTTTGCGAGAAGAAGAGTGGAAACCGCGATTATTATCAGCATGGACCTTGCCTCTATGTTCCCGAAGAATTCCCGGATATCCAAGCGTTTTCTGAAAACCCTATCATGGACGGTAAAGTTTGTTGCTCCCCATATCATAACGATTAGGATGACTAGTTTGACTGACAATCCATAAGCCGCGAAAGAGTTGTTCTTCACGGAAAATCCTCCAGTAGCGATTGCTGTCATCGCATGATTGACGGCTTCGAAAAGTGAAGAGTTCGGCCAAGAGGCAAAGTAAAATAGAATTACTCCCAAAACTGTGAGAATCGTATAAATCTTCCAGAGGGCTCTCGCGGTTTCCCTTATGTTGGGCATTATCAGAACAGGGTGAGCCTCGGCGAGATATATCTTTCTGTGAGCTCGACCGAAACCTAAGGCCGCTGTGAGGAAGAGAACCATCACCCCCAGACCGCCAACCCATTGAGTTAAGCTCCTCCACAGAAGTAATGTTCGCTCTATGTTTTCCACATCCTTTATCATTGTGAGACCTGTTGCGGTAAGGCCCGACATGCTCTCAAAGTATGCGTCGACAGGAGACATGCGAAGTGTTGTGATGAACGGAATTGAAGCGAAAAACGAAAACACAATCCAGACTATTGCTGTCAAAACCATTGTTTCTCCGAGGGTCATCTCTTCTTCAGGCTTCGATTTCCTCTTTATCAAAAATCCGAGGAAAAAACAAGAAAGAGATGTTAAAATGAATGAAGGCATAACCCAGAATTCGTTGAGAAATGGAGCAACGAATGCTGGAGCAAGCATCACAACGGCGATAATCCACATAATTTGGCCTAAAAAGTATATCATGACATTCACCGAGCCAAATTATAGTTTATGCGTCATTTTTTAAAGACTGGTGACTAGAATTTTTGGTGAAAGAAATGGAGGATACTTTAAAAGCAATAAACGAAATCACAACCTTTCTTCAACAGTTGCCTTCGAAGCTAAAGAAAAAAGAGGTCGATGCTTTTGTCGAGGTGCTCATTGGGGCTAGAAGGGTTTTCGTTGCGGGAGCTGGGCGCTCCGGACTCGTAGCCAAAGCATTTGCTACGAGATTGATGCACTTGGATCTGGATGTCTACGTGGTTGGGGAAACGATTACTCCGGCGATAAGGCCTGGGGACATCTTGATCGCCATATCTGGTTCTGGTGAAACCGATCTGATCATAGAATCGGCAAAAATTGCGAAAAGAATAGGGGCGAAGATAATCGCTATAACATCCTATCCGAACTCAAGTTTAGCCAAGACTGCTGACCTCGTCGTGACGGTTCCTGGGAGAACGAAGGTTGCAAAGACGACAAGGTTTATGAGAAGGGAGCTGGCTGGAGAGCATGCATCACTTGCGCCGCTCGGCACTCTCTTTGAAATCGGAACCATGGTTTTCTTAGATTCGATCATTGCGACGTTGATGAAGCGGCTGGGGAAGAAGGAAGAGGATCTAAAAGCAAAACATGCGACGATAGAGTGAATCAAGAAGAAATAATTCGGCGAATCAAAGAAAGCCAGGCGGAGAAGTAGCCCTTCTCTCGCTCGGATATGAATGGTTTTGATATGTGCTCTTCCAGGTCTTTCTCGAGTCTTTTAAGGAATTCTAAATCTGGCTTGTTTTCCAGAAGTTTCCAAACTGCGGAAAAAGTTTGATTTCCTTCTATGGCTGCGAGCATTCCTTCAAGAGCATGTAGTATTCCCCTTTCAAACTCGCTGTTAACCTTGGCCAATTTTTCTTCTAGGACAGCACGAGCTTGCTTCAAATCTCTCTTCTTCAGTGTGGAGAGAAAGATACCTATGTCTGTGTCATCCATCAAGCCTGAATATGTTGTGTGTCGAGCTTCTTCTGTCATCTTATAGTCTCCAGTATGCTGAGAGCACTCCAGAGTTGAGTCCTCGCGTGTACCGGCATGTTTGGATCTTCGCTTATTTCCTCGAGGAGGATTCTTGCTGAGGCGGCCCGAACGGTTTGATCCTGTTTTTCATCGAGAAGGATGTTCTTGGCCTCATTTGCCGTTCTTCTTATATTGCGGGGTACGCTCATGTCTTCGCTTATTCTCGTCATTATTTCAACAACCTGCTTTATTTTATCCTCGAACGTCATGGTTTATCACCTGCTAGTAGACTTTTAGGTTTGCTGCTCATAAGGATTTTTCGGATGAAGGATATAAAGGAAGAGCAAGTCACAAAGATTGCCGAATTTCTCCTGGCCGGAGGAAAGATGTTGGGAATACACTGCGGAAAATGTGGAAGCCCTCTTTTCGAGAAAGAGAGTAAAATCGTTTGCCCGCTCTGTGGGGAGATAGCCGGACGGAAGGAAGAGACTGCGCCAAAGGCGATGGAAAAGGTCAAGAATGTTTTGGAGAAGAAACTTGTAGAGTTGGCGGAAGAACTGGAAAAGGAGAGCGATCGGGAAAAGATTATGGGAATTCTCGATAGAATAAAATCCATCCTTGAGACCTTAGAGCGTCTCGGGAGATAGAGAAATGCTGGAGTTTCTAAGGATTATCGCCGGCGGTGTTATCATAGGTGTGATAACAGGAAGAATTTTAGCCGAAAATCCCACGCACGTAAACAGACTTAGACCGAGCGTTTGGAAGAAAAAATTACAGCAGATGAGCAAAAAGAAACTGGTTGGACTACTCGGTTGGTCTGCTCTAACTGTTTTCCTGTGTTTTATCGTTACGGGAATCGTTGGAGGACTACTTGAAAACGCAAACATAAGAGTGGTTAGACCGGAGGCAGATTTGACGAGAAGGATTGCTGAAGTTTCAAAGATCATGTTTTTACTTTTTGCGATTCTCTTTCCGATTTTGGAGGAATGGGTCTTTAGAGGGATCTTCATCGATGAGCTGCTGAGGCTAGGAGTATCGAAGTTTGAAGCCGTCTTCGTTCCAGCTCTCACCTTCGCAACCTTCCACCTTTCGAACCCCGGAACGGAACCTGCGATAATTCTACTTCTGCTTCCGGCCGGTCTGCTGCTTGGAGTATGTTATCTAAAGGCCGGTCTTTCCGGGAGCATAATCGCACACTCTTCCTACAATTTTCTCATCTTTGTGCTGAATTATTTGTAGAAGCATAACTCGCTTAATTTTGCTCCAAAAAATTAAATGAGGGAAATAATGAGACATGCTTTTCTTGTCGCGTATGAGGGGAGTAACTACTACGGGTTCGTTAGGCAGCCAGGAGGAGTGCCGACTGTCGAGAGTGTTTTGCTGGGAGCGCTGAAGGATTGCGGGATCTTCACGAATCTCAAGGAGAGCAGATATCAAATAGCGGCTAGAACGGACAGGGGTGTTGGGGCGCTTGCACAAGTTTTAGCGATGAACACCCTCAAGACCCCCGAAGTGGAGGAGATCAATTCAAGGCTTCCGGAGGATGTTGTAGTGCTCGGCGTTGGTGTTGCGGATAAGGATTTCAACCCGAGAAGAGATGTCGTCGCGAAACATTACAAATACGTGTGCGAAGTACCGGAAAACTTCAACGTGGAGATTGCGAAGGAGGCTGCCTCGATGCTTGTCGGTAAACACGATTTCAGATTTTTCTGCGCAAGGGAAAAGGGGAAGACGACAGAAGGGAAAATCCTGCTCGCGAGAGTTGATGTGGGAAAGCATCTCACGTTCGATTTCGTTGCGCCGGCCTTTCTCAGGCAGCAGGTCAGGAGAATGGTTCAGGCTTTGCTTGAGGTCGGAATCGGAGTGATCGACCTGGAATATTTTTCAGATGCTTTAAACGGAAAGGTTACCAGGTCTTTCAGGCCTGCTCCGCCAGAAGGGCTTTTTCTGGCAAACATCACCTATCGTAGACTTCTTATCCCGAGGGATGAGAAAGCGGTCGAGAGGTTTGTCTCATTTCTGCGTAAGAAAGGAGATCTCCGAGCACGCGCAATGATCGAAGTTCTTTCAGGACTCACCTAATTTCTATTCTCTCTCCCTTCTCCTCCTCTTTCAGCCGCTTTAGGGTTACCTCGAGTATCCCGTCGGAGTATGTCGCATCAGCGCTCTTCGGATCGACCTTTGCCGGAAGGTCTATTTCCTTGTAGTATTTTCTTTCAGGCTTGTCGACCGAAATCGTTAGTTTGCTCTCTGTTGCGTAAAGTTCTATGTCTTCTCTCTTTACTCCGGGAAGTTCTGCCGTTACTTTAACGAACTTTGGTGTGGTTACGACATCGACGATGGGCTCTCTCACTTCGCTGGGCGCGAGGAAAGGACCTTCCGGTTTAACATTTCCGAATGTCCGGATCTTTGGCACGCCGTCTGGGCCGATCGTCATCGAATATCCATAGACGATGGGTCCGAAGGTTCTGATTCTCGTGCCGTCCGGGAGCTCCTTTTCTCTGAAGAGTTCCTTTGGTGCTCTCGCTGAAATTTCTTTGAAAATGTTCTCGAACATCCTATCCATCTCCCTCATGAAACGTCTGAAGTATCTCGGCCAAGGCCATTCATCGTCTTCCCAGAATTCCACATTTCTCACCCGATTAGTTTTGTCGAATGGGAAGTCTATTAATCTTTTTGCGGTATTAGATTAAAGATGGCGGCCGTGGTCTAGCCTGGTCAGGACTTGGGCCCTCCAAGCCCACGACGCGGGTTCGAATCCCGCCGGCCGCACCTCTCCGATTGCTTGAATTCCTCAAAGCCGTTTCTTCTCACAATCTCTGAAAACGGTCAGATGACAAATAAAACCAGAGATGAGAAAACCGTAAACAGCCCCCTAGTCCAGACCATAAAGGTTGATTGGGCGATTTTGGAAAACCTGTTCCTTTTCTCAAACGTTAGTGGTTGCCCATCATTTGGAGCTCAGCCACTTCTTTATCTCCTCTACCTCCGGAACCCTCCCGGCCACTTTCAGCTTTCCGTCCACCAACACAGCTGGACTATCCGTGATTCCCCTTCTCAGCATTTCCGCTGGGTCGTAGATGGGCGTTATTTCTGCTTTGATTCCCAGCTCCTTCACCGCCTTTCTGCAATTTTCCTCTGTTTTCTTACACCTTGGGCATCCAGCTCCGAAGATTTCAATTTTCATCATTCTTTTCTCTATCCCTCCCGGGTTAATATAAGAATCTATCCTCCGGTTAATATAAGAAAAGTGAAGCCTGCTACAGTGGCCCATAGGATCGCTAACAGAGCGTAAGTTATCACGGTCTTCCATCCCACTATCCTTGAGACCCCTATCATGGAAGGTATTGAGGACATGGGGGCACCGAGGAGGAAGGCGAGGGCAGCGCTTGGGGACATCCCGGAGTCCAGCAGAGCCTTCACGAAAAACACTTCCACAAGTGTTGGAGTATAAAGTGGAACCCCAATCATGGCCCCAAGGATTATGCCTAAAGATCCTGTTAAGTAAGTTCCTGTCACCTCTTTGGGAAGATATGCGTCTATGAAGCTTACCACCGCTACTCCGACAAGCAGGTAGGGGAGGACCATTCTCACAAGAGCGTATGCATCATGCAATGAGGCCACAGATTTTTCACAAAAGCTTCTTTTTACGGCTTCCTCGGCTTTTGTGGTGGAAATCCCCGCGAACTTCTCCTCCACTTTCTTGGCCCAGCCCGTTCTGGACGTTATCAGGCCGATGAGGATGGCTCCAACAAAAGCTGAGGTGAAGCGAGCTCCAGCCATGACGGGTGAAATGATCTCAGAAGTGAACAGAATGGCCAGAAAGTTTCCGGCTGGAGCCATCAAGAGAAAGGTCAAAGCTGGCCCAATGCCCGCTCCGGCTGCCATTATGCCTCCGAAGATTGGAATCATGGCACAGGAGCATACGGCTAGGACTGGGGCGAAGAAGGCGGCAAGAACGTAAGACCTAAGGCTTTTGCTGGAGAGATAGCTCTTCATTTTTTTCTCTTGGGACGAAAGCCTCTATCATGCTCCAAGCATGAAGGCGAAGAGGAAGGCTCCCCACGCTCTCGTTAGATAACTGGCGAGATATACGAATGGGATGAGGATGGGGTGATACGATCTGAGGTCTCCGTACTTGTAGGAAGGCACGAGCGGATGTCCCACAACTCTGTGATAAACTATGGTGAAGAGACCGAATAGGAGGAGGAACCAAGCGAGCGCGGCTAGAAGGGTCTTACGGTTGGGAACTCTCATGGAATGTCTGAAGCATCTCGGCCAAGAGCACTCATCGTCTTCCCAGAATTCCACATTTCTCACTCTCGATTAGTTTTGTCAAATGGGAGTCTATTAATCTTTCTAGCGGTATTAGATTAAGATGGCGGCCGTGGTCTAGCCTGGTCAGGACTTGGGCCCTCCAAGCCCACGACGCGGGTTCGAATCTTGACAGCCACCTCCTAGTAGCTTGATTGACCCGAGTTTTTGTGATCTGTCATCCTGCTTAGTGGAGTCTTCGTTCTCGTTTCCTCGGAAAGTCGCATGAATTTAAACCGAACTCCTGATTAATTTAGCCATTAGACTTCCTGATATTAATTTGGTGAGTTAGTGCTTACACTCGTTATCTACGACATAAGCTCGGATGACATCAGAACAAAGCTCGCCAACCGTCTCTTCGACT
Source organism: Candidatus Hadarchaeales archaeon (assembly GCA_038823825.1). Lineage (NCBI taxonomy): Archaea > Methanobacteriati > Hadarchaeota (SeqCode) > Hadarchaeia (SeqCode) > Hadarchaeales (SeqCode) > Hadarchaeales archaeon (SeqCode). The sequence goes on from JAWBCC010000005.1 coordinate 42,944, forward strand.
ATGGTCTTCAGAGAATCCAATATAGTGCTTTCAAGGGGGAACTGAACGCTCACGATAGAGAGGTTCTAGTAAAAGAACTCCCGAAATTTGTGGAAGGAGAAAGAGACTCGATCTATGTAATCCCCTTGTGTGAGCGCTGCGCGAGACTTTGTAGAATCGTTTCTGAAAAACCTATCCCTTCTCTAGCAGAGGAAGACAGAGTAAAGCTTGTGTGAAAAACAAAAAAAACCTGGAAGGCGAGCTTTATAGGGAGGAAAGAGGTGGTATTCTTTCTCTCTGCCCAAGAGCACAAACTCCTCCTAAACCGAGTCCTCCCTCTGGCGAGAGAGGTAGGAGTAACACCAGAGCTTAGAGGGTGGAACTGGTGGAAGGAACCGCTGAAGCCATACTACTCGGAGCGCATCTCTATGTTTTCCGTCTGCGGCCGGTTCTGCCCCACGGCGAGAGATGTGTATTTAATGTACGTGGAAAGAAAGCAGGGAAAACTCACGCATGAGATATTGCTGGGAGCTATGGCACACAATCTGCTGGAATACTTGTTTGGGTATTGCAGACAGGGAAAATTTGATATAAGCTTTCATGAATGGTGGAAGGGAGAGCTGGAAAAAAGAGGAAAGTTGGAAAATGTTGATGTTCTTCGCTCCTGCTTGGAACCCCTCTGGGAGTTGGTACTAAGCCAAGCGAGGGCTGCTTATCTGGAAACAAAGACTGCTCATCCTTACGCCGACGAGCCTCATGCGCTGGCAGTGGCTCTTCCCTTCCTGGTGGAGCACAAGCTCGACGGAAGGCTGCTAGGACTGAGCGGCACGTTGAGCGTTGACTGTTATGATTATTTGCGCCACATCATCTTTGACGTGAAAGTTGGAGGACCTCCGCGAGACTTTTATCGACTGTATCCCACTGGCTATGCTTTGGTTTTTGAGAGCCTTTACGAGGTTCCAGTGGACGTGGGGTGCTCCATCCATGTGAGCTTCAGAAACGGGAGAGTTGTGGTGAGTCGAGATATCTTTTTCATCAATGATGATCTTCGGAACTGGTGGGTTGAGGAGAGAGATCGTAAGCTGGAGCTTGTGGCTCAGAAGAAGGATCCGGGTAAAGCCAAAGAATGTGCCTCTAGCTGTATGTTCTTGGAGGTCTGTGAATGAGGTTGGTGATCGACGGATTTGGGAAGTTCTTGGGAAGGAAGGGGGAAACCATCGTGGTGAAAGAGGATAGAAAGATTGTGGCACGTCTTCAGCCACAAGAGCTAGAGCAGGTAATCATCTCTGGAAAAGGGACGATTAGCACGGATGCCCTTAGGTTGCTAGCGGAGCATGGGGTGGACGTGTTGATCGTGGACTTTAGGGGCGAGGTTAAGGCAAGACTTTCTTCTCCTGAGATGAGAACTGTAAGTACCCGAAAAGAGCAATACTTGGCCTACGGAGATCGGAGAGGAATCGAAATTGCCAAAGCTGTGGTGAAGGCAAAATTAAAAAACCAATCCGCCGTTCTCCAGACCTTAGCCAAAAAAAGGTTAGAGACTGCGCCCCCCTTAGCGGAGAAGTTGCGGAGTGCTGCTATGGAAATATTAGAGCTACTGCCAGCACTAGAAGCTTTAAGGGGAGAAAAAGTGGAAGAGATGAGAGAAAGAATAATGAACATAGAGGGGAGAGGAGCCCAGTTCTACTGGGAAGCCCTCTCAAGGATTTTTGAGGGTTGGGGTTTTGAGGAAAGAACCGGAAGGTACGCTCATGATCCCATAAATGCTATGCTCAACTACGGCTATGGCATCCTTCTAGGAGAGGTATGGAGAGCTGTTCACTATGCGGGATTAGATCCTTACGGAGGTTTCCTACATGCCGATAGACCTGGAAAACCGAGCTTAGTTCTGGATTTGATGGAAGAGTTCAGACCTCATTTGGTAGATAAAATGGTGGTAGGAATGGTAAGCAAGAGAATGGTTTCTAAAGAAGATTTTGAGATAGTGGACGGAGTGTGTCAGATGAAGGAGAAGGCTAGGAGGTTATACCTCCAAGAACTTCTCGGGAGACTAGAGGAAGAGGTAAGGTTCGAGGGTCTGAGACTCACTTGGGGGAGGCTCTTTTTTCATCAAGCGAGGAAACTGGCTAAATTCTTAAGAGGCGAACTGGATAAGTATGAAGGATTCTGGCAGCGCTGGTGAGATAAGCGTCTGGGAGGTTTACCAGTATTTCTATTGCCCTAGGAAACTTTACTTCATCAGAAAACTGGGATTGTACCCTCCTGAGAAAAGAAAGATGAGACTAAGCGAGGAACATCATAGAAAAGAACCCGAAAGAATTAAACGGAGACACGCCCTCTATGGTTTTTCTGAAAAAGAGGTAGAAGAAGTATTGCACGATCTTCTTTTAGAGGATCCCGAGCTGGGGTTGTACGGTAAAGCGGACACCGTCGTGAGACTGAAAAGCGGTGAGGTTGTGCCCGTGGATGTGAAGTACTCAGGTTTGCCCTACGTCTCTAGGGCTTGGAGAAAACAAATGGTGGCCTATACCGTGCTGCTCGAGAGAATTTTGGGCGTGAGGATCAGAAGATGCATGATTTACCTTTTACCCTTACGACGCATCTTTTGGATAAACATTCTTCCAGAGGACAGAGAAGCCCTCAGGAAAGATCTAGAGAAAATGCGGAAGATAATAACTTCAGATCAAATTCCGAGGCCGGCTAGTCCTGAGCACTGTGGGTACTGTGAAGTAGCGAAATTCTGCAAAAGAGTGTAGTTTCGGTAAAAGGCGAAACTTTGTGAACTTCTTTATAAACCCCCTATGCAAAAATCGAAGTTCACAAAGTCTTCACATAGATTTTTAAGGAAAGTCGGCCAAAAATGAAAAGAAGAGCGGTTGCAGTGAAATGCCCCTGAAAATGGGGATTGAAAGCAATAAACCACATGGTTAAATCCGATCGTTCGAAATGTTGCAGTGAAATGCCCCTGAAAATGGGGATTGAAAGAAAAAATCTTTGATATTCTCTTCTCCAAATCTCTCGTTGCAGTGAAATGCCCCTGAAAATGGGGATTGAAAGATCACTGTACTGACGTATATCCTGCACTTCCGTCCAATGTTGCAGTGAAATGCCCCTGAAAATGGGGATTGAAAGTTTCACCCCATACCATACTGAACACTACCACTATTTGTTGCAGTGAAATGCCCCTGAAAATGGGGATTGAAAGATCTCTATCCTTGCTTCTATTCGAACGAATGGTGGATGTTGCAGTGAAATGCCCCTGAAAATGGGGATTGAAAGGAGTTCGTCCCTTCATCATTCTTGAAGAAGAAAATGTTGCAGTGAAATGCCCCTGAAAATGGGGATTGAAAGTCTTCGAGCATCTTTCCGTGATCGATTCGAGAAACGTTGCAGTGAAATGCCCCTGAAAATGGGGATTGAAAGTTGATTGAGGGAGCATGAATCTAGGCATCAATATCGTTGCAGTGAAATGCCCCTGAAAATGGGGATTGAAAGGGGCTATGGTTTCAGCGTGGAAAAAATAACGGTCTATGTTGCAGTGAAATGCCCCTGAAAATGGGGATTGAAAGAGCTATTGCGTCCCGATAATATTGCCTTAAAAAGTGTTGCAGTGAAATGCCCCTGAAAATGGGGATTGAAAGCGATATGACATTATTCGAGATGCCATTAAAGTAGAGTTGCAGTGAAATGCCCCTGAAAATGGGGATTGAAAGCTTTTACTTCTTTTTGTATTAAATCGGAAAGAGAACGTTGCAGTGAAATGCCCCT
>JAWBCC010000006.1 GCA_038823825.1 Candidatus Hadarchaeales archaeon
TAGTATCGTGGGCATAAACATACTTTCTGCCCGACAATATGTTTTCAGCGTAGCAAGCGGCTCCATTTGTCAAAAGTCCAGGCCAGGCCGCCATATTTTCCCAGTTTTCCTCCGAGAACGAGCAGATCTCTGAGCGGAGGGACTTCGCACACATCGTTACCTGAATTGTTCTGAGATCCATACCAATATCTCGCACGACCAGCGTAAACGTCTGCCATAAGTAAGGAGTCCATTCTCTCTCGCTGATAATCAAACTATCGACTGCTGGTGCATATGGGGCTGGAGACACCGAGGTGAGACCAGAGAGAATTTGTTGATTGTAGTAGGATTGGGTGGGCACTTCCTCAAACTCCAGCTCAAAACATTCGTACAGATTTGTACCGACGTTTGAAGAAAAGAAACTATCTCCTAAGTTTGTAAGGGAAGATCCATCCCAAATCAAGGCACCAAGTTTAAGCTCAGAGTTTAATCTTGCTCCTAAAATCTTCACTTCGTCAGGTTTCCAGTTTAGATTTCGCCGGAGCTGAATCCAAGAATCTCCTCCGAAAGCTTCCACCGAAGATGAGGACGACCAGCCAAGACCCGGCTCCCATACCTTATATTTGATGTCGCTGGTGGTTATATCGTCATAAACAAGTAAACATCTACCTCCGGTTGGTTCCCATTCCAAATCAAACGACCTTAAGTCATCATTTTCAAGAGATGCCGTGTGTTCCGGGTGAACCTCCCAAGATGATCCGTTCCATAATGCTGTGTTCAGATCTTCGGCTCCATCCAGGATTCCCAACATTAGATTGTTCGATCTCGGATCCGATTTTAGGACTAGGTGATATGCCGTGCCGTCCATCGCCGAAACCACCAGTTGCATAGAATTATCTCCTTCCCAACTCGTTCCTAACCATCTGCGGTATCTGAGATTGTCCGTGGCTTCGCCTACAACAAACATCGCATAACCGCTTTGACTCTCATATGCTACCGCCGCCGGTTGTTTTTCTGGATTCTCCGTATCATGCCAAAGCTGAACCTCATTCGTCCAAGCGCTTCCGTTCCATATCAAACCGATAGAGTTTTCCCCGCTGAGCGTGGCCACGAGCGCAATCTCGTTGGAATTTGGCTTGCTCGCCATCTGCATGTACCTGAAATAGCCCGATGATGTGATAGTGTCGTAGTAACTTTCCGCCGACCAATTAGAACCGTCCCATATCCTATATCTAAACCTCCTAGGAGTAGTTGTTGCCCATACTAGAATCGCTCTACCGGAATTTTGCTCGTATGCTATGTCAAAGCACTTCGCTACCGCTTGGTATGAACCAACAAAAGCAAAATTGTTCCACACTTGCCACGTACTTCCAGTCCAGATATAAACATCCAGGTAAGCGTCATCACATAACACCACAACGATTTTCTCATTTTCTCTCTCGGGGAGCGGACAGTATGCTACTCTAACCCATCTGATGGAGCTCCCGGCAGATGGGAGCTCTATCTCTTCACCCCAACTTGCTCCATCGTATGCTCTCATTTTTGGGATGTTTTCGCCCGCTCCAGAAACGGATCTATAGACGATCAGGGCTCCACTTCTTTTCAACGGATTCGATGGAGCGTGAACCACCCCTACATCGACTAAACCAATAATACAACATACCAACAAGACTAAAGCTAGATATTTTCTCATCCAGCCCCAAGAAACTATCAAATGATGGAAATTAATATTTTTCGGTTCAGTCACAGAGAAAAGTAATGACTAAAGCTGGGATTTTTTTAACCAAATATCTTCGGGAGTACGACAAATTTCAAAACTGTAAACACTGCAACCAAGCCAATGATGATACTTACAATGATTACGGTCGGTATGGTCGACGTAGGCATTTCAGTTTTTATTACACTGATCGCTGTCGTAAGACCGTCAACCGAAATTATGTGCTCACCTATTTCGTTTAACTGTAGCTGGAAGGTGATCGTCCTTCTTTGTCCTGCCTCAAGTGTTACTTTTCGATTGTCTTTCACTTCCCCATTTACCTTCAAAACTATCGTGTATTCACCAGAAGCTGTGCCGATGTTGGCGATGTCTACAAAAATTGTTACTTGTTCGCCCACTCTAACATTTTCTTTCGAAAGTCTTAGGTTTTCAACAATGAAGCGCGGAATCGGGACCAACTGCACTTCTACCAAATGCTCAACTGTTTGAGAAACGTTTCCCGCAGCGTCCCTCCCCCTCACAGAAATCCGGTGAAAACCGATGTCCACCTCTGCCGAGAAAGTGAAAGAAATGCTTTGCGCCGGGGTTATGTTCTCTATGCTTATCCAATCACCGTTATCTATGCTGTATTCGATTGCCACTACGTACGTTGTATTGTCTCTGGCTTCACCAGCATAAACTAGCAGATTATCATATGTTACATCAGGCGGCGTTTGCGTTAGGTAAACAACTGGTGGAGTCGTGTCGATTATTATGCTGTAAATGCTTGAAATAATCTCACCAAAATCTCCAAAGAGGATAATCTTCCACCAATATTTTCCATCAGTAAGCGGAAGTGGTGTGTAAGAGGTTTCCCCCGCCCCGAGCATGACGTCCACAACCAAATTGTCAAACTCTCGATCAGATGCTATGAGCAATCTTGCGCCCGTGGCTCCCGATGGCATTTCCCACCTGAAAGTCGGCTGATTTCTAGATACTATGGTTCCATCCGGTGGGTATAGCGATAGCGGTGTTCTCGAGAGTACATACATTTTCCCGGCCTCGGCAGAGAAAACACGAAGTCCTGATGAACTGTCATACATCATTACAACATCCTCGCCCGAGTCCGTTTTCACTTGAAATAGAGAGGAAACTTCACCTCCGAGACCACAGCGATAACTGCCTTCGAGTGCCAATAGTCTAAAGGTTATCTGATTGTTTTTCTGCAGTACCTCGGCCGGAGCATCGGTGTAGATAAAAAGATCATTGCCGATGGGGTGGAACTGAAGCAAAGCAAGTTCGGGAAGCATGCCGGCGCAGTACGGAGGTTGACTTATCGCTCCCAATTTCTCGTCTACTCTAGATATCCCAAAACCCTCAAGAGGGATGAACCAGTTCGGATTTACTGGCAGAGACCACTCCTTCGGTATCCCGGTGTAGATATTTGATTTGTCTGTATGGAATGGCGCAAGAGAATCTCTCGCAGACGTTCCTTTATATCGCAAAAGTTCTGAAGTAAGCTGTGCGGCTTCCGGCATCAGAACATCACGGCCTTCTTTGAGGTAAAGATAGAGATACTTTATGAGTGCCTGCTCTTCCCAACCATTGGCATATGAGAGGTTCGGCCTAGCACTAGTCAGGAGAAATATAATTCTATTTTCATAGTTTTGGACCCCCCAACGGAAATCCGGATTGAACAGCCAGGAATCCCTCAAAATCGTGGCGAGCGGTATGTATGAACCTTCCAGATAACGGAGATCTCCGGTTATTTCATAAAGTCTGAGTAAAGCCAGTGCTCCTATGGGTGTTGCAAAAAACTCGTATGAAAATTCAAATCCCATGTTCAGCAGAGCTTCGGCAGCTCTTTTCGCTTCGTTCAAAAATTCGATATTGTCCGTGAACTTATAGTAATAAAGCATTATGAAAATATATTGGCCAACAGCCTCAAATTGATACCCCCCATCTTCTATCGGAGCACTATTGTAGACATTCACGCGGAACGTAAATATGTAGTCGACGCCCCTTCCCAAATCCATAATGACGTCGGCTGTGTCAACAAACATACTCTTGACATTTTCGGAGCCAAAGTATTCAGCGTAAATCGCCCACTCGCAATAGTCGTAGAGAAAATGAACCGGCTCAACCGTTCCTCCCCCTCCGAAAATTCCTCGACTCCCTTTCGCATTCACGTAATTTGGATTGTATTTCCCTGCGATTATCCTCTCCGCGTTCTCCGTGAATTTTAAAGCATTCTCTGACTTGAATTTATCAGCATAAATGGAGTAGGAGGTAATGCCATAGGGGTGAAGACCACCACTTCTGCCGATCTTAGCGAGTTCAGCGTTCTGTTCTTTGAGATCCCTTATGGAGTTCTCAACTACTCCGGGCCAATAAGTGTACACTGTCTGCGGTTTCTCAACTAGTTGGTAAATAGCATAAAGGTTTTTGATGAATATCTTCATGTACTCTATTGTACTGTAAACGCTCGGACATGCTGGATAAAGTGAAAAAATACCGTTGGAGACCAACAGATTGAAGTTTTCCGGCAAGATTCCCTTGTTAGAGGGCACATCATAACCGAAGGTTATGGGCAACGTTTTGGATGTTCGGAAGAATCCTGGAGGTTGCCGAACTACGTCATTCGAATGGTGAGTGTAACCATCTATAACCGTGAAAAAGTTTCCAGAATATTGGAAGAACCTGTTCAGAGAGGTGAAGTCGCAGTAGTAAAGAAATGTAGATTTCAAAACTGTTGGGTCTCCAAAAAATATGAACTGATTTAGATCACGGCAGTATTCGTCGTGCAAGCCACCGCTCCAAGCGTTTGGAAGTCCATCGAGGTAATCTCTGAGTAAGGGATCTATGTTCGAGCCCGCGTTATCGGTATAACGGAACTCCGGATATACTCCGGAAAAGAAACTCTGAGAAATATTGGATGACGGTCTTATATACAGCCTATAATTGACTGTTCTCGGCAAATCCTTGGGAAGGATCACCTGAACCTCGTATTGACCCCAAGAGAGCGTGCCTACTATTTTCCCTGTTATAGCGTTTTCCATGTTTTCGACCGTAACTCCAAACACGTTAGACGGACTGAGCACTTGTAGGTATGGGTCCCCTCCACCAGGAACTAGCCTAAGAATCCTCGATGGTCCGGAGTTTTCGGGGTAAATTGAGATATATTCCTGAGATTTTCTGTACTCTATTATGTATTCACCTGTTCTGAAGGTGAAACCGTTTTCATCTTGATTGAGTACGTTCACATCTACTATCTCAAACATGAAAACCGGAGAGGGAGTTTTTCTTCCGGATTTTCCAACTGCAAGTACTTGCCAGCTGTGTGTACCTATCGAAAGCGGTTGAGTTGTGTATTCGGTCAAACCTGCTGGGGTGTTTTCAACATTTATTCCGTCAATCCAAATTTCATAATGTGAAATTTCTTCGCCATCCGTTTTCGCATTTTCCCAAACTAGTTTCGGAGTTCTATTAGAGATTGTTCTTCCATTCCAGGGTGAAAGTAGATTAAACGGAGATGGTTTTGGCCTAGTGTCTACCCTAAACCAGCGAACCTCGGAGGGTGTTTCTCCATTATCATTTACTGATAGCAGACGCCAGTAGTATGTACCATCGGATAAAGGTATCAGAGTCTGATAGTTACGCCGATCAGCATCTAGAGTCTCGCTGATGATTATCTCCGTAAAATCTTGGCTTGCTGAGATCTGCAGTACCTGACGTGAGGTGATTGGAGAGGGCGTCCATTCGAAACTGGGATTTCGTCCGGTTGTTTCCCCATTCATTGGAGATTTGAGAGTTGCTGGAGGAGGAGGTCCGGGCCACACTTCTTCAGATCCAACAGAGACCTGGGGCTCGGAACTCGAATACCTGCGGACAAAGAACCAGTCAAAGTGATAAGAAGAAGTGCCTCCACTATCCCAAACGGCTAGGTTGTATTTGTCGCAGTAGTTATTTGCGTCTGTCAGAGGGTTCCAATTGTTGGTTTTCTCAGAAGATACCCAGAGAATCTGTCTGTAGTTTTGATTGTCTTCGCCGAAAAGAAATCTCGTTCGAATTTTGTTATTTAAATAAAGGAAGACCTGTCCAATATACCATTTGCCCTGTTCCACAATCGCTGGAGATTGCTCACCGTCGGAGAAAAAGCGAATTCCGGAAATATTATGAATGCAGGCATATTCTTTTTGACCACCAAAGTTTCCTGGACCGCTCAGAACAAGACCTCCACGGTAAGCAGATCTGGCTCTAACTCTGAACTCCAAGACGCGCTCGACAGACATTTCAGATGAGGGCGGTTTCTTTTCTATTTTTGTCATGGAATCTCCAAAATCGAAAAGTGTGACGTGCTCACCTCTCCAGCCCACGCCGAAGGTGTTCACAACTCCCCACGCCTTCCGGTTTCTGTAACCTCCAAAGTCGTCGAAGAAGAGGAAGACATCTTCACCGTTCTCCGCGCTCTCAGCGTTCTGGTTTCCGTAATACATCCAGATTTCGCTGTCTGAGTTCTCAAGCCTTCTCACCCAGACAACGTTTGTGTATTCTCCCTCGTTTTTTTCAATCCAGTAGGGAAGAATCCCTCCCGTTTCATTTTCCAAAAATCTCATGCTAGGATATGCAATTTTGGGAATCTCTGGCGGAATGACGATTTTTATCTGGAAATTCTCCGGGTGAGAGCCACTTATTATAATTTTTCTTCTGTAGGGCCAGTTATCATTCCACCAAGAGGGAGCCTGAGAATCCGAAGGGACCTCGGGAAAACAAATCGGCACGACTGAAAGCAGTATTATGAATGAAAGAGATAGGACAAAGATTCTGTGTGGCTTCATGTATTTAATTTGTTGACATGTAAGTGTATAAAATCTTTTCGTCGAAAAGCTGTAAACGAATCTTCGAACAGAATAAATTCCGAGTAGTGTGAAAAAGTTTTAAAGTGAATTGTTAAGACTTTTTCGAAGGTTGAGAAGATGGTTGTAACTTACAGGAGCAAAGATAATATTGGTCTACCATCACTTCCTAAGAAAGTCAGAAAGAGAGGTGGACGGCTTCAGGATTTTGATCCTGAAAAAATCACACGGGGGATTTTCCGCGCCGCACAAGATGTAGGCGGAACTGACAGAAGACTTGCCGAGATGATAACTCGAGAGGTTCTGGAAAAGCTTCCGAAAGAGGAGATAGTAGACACGAGAACAATTGGAGACATTGTTGAGAAAGTTCTAATAGAAAGAGGACATGCAAAAACAGCGAAAGCGTATATTCTCTATCGTAGACATAGAGAGGAGCTTCACCGTTTGAGATTAACATCGCTTGAGGTAGAGAGGCTAGTGGATGAGTATATTGGAAGAATAGATTGGCGAGTCAATGAAAACGCAAACGTTCCTGTATCTATGAGCGGCCTCGAACACCACGTGGCCGGAGTTGTTATCAGCAACTACACTTTATCGAGAGTATACCCGTTAGAGATATCTGATGCTCATGTGAATGGAGATTATCATATCCATGATCTTTATAGGGGGATAACCGGATATTGCGCCGGTTGGAGTCTTCCAAAACTTTTGCAGGAAGGGTTTAACGGAGTTCCACACCGGGTGTCTTCAAAGCCGCCAAAACATCTTGACACAGCACTTCTTCAGATGGTGAACTTCATTGGAACTCTTAGCAATGAGTGGGCTGGAGCAATGGCCTTTAACTCTGTCGACACTCTACTTGCTCCGTTTGTGAGAAAAGATAAACTCGATTATAAGCATGTTAAGCAAGCAATACAGACATTCGTGTTTAATTTGAACGTAACAACAAGATTTGGCGGTCAAACTCCATTCACCAACATAACATTGGATTTAACGATTCCGGAAGATCTTGCTAACCAGCCCGCCATTGTTGGAGGCGAACCTTGGGAGCCCTATGGCGACTTCCAAGAGGAAGCAAACATGATTAACAGAGCTTTCTTGGAGGTTTTCATGGAAGGTGATGCGGACGGAAGACCGATGACATTTCCTATCCCAACTTATGGAATAACTAAGGATTTCGAATGGGATTCCGATCTAGCCGATCTTCTGTTCGAAATGACTTCAAAATATGGACTGGCGTACTTCAGCAATTTCATCAGCTCGGATTTGCGACTGAGTGATGTTCGTTCTATGTGTTGTAGGCTTAGACTAGATCTAAGGGAACTAAGAAACAAGGTTGCTGGAGGTCTTTTCGGAGCGGCAGATGCTACCGGTAGCGTTGGTGTTGTTACAATCAATCTTCCGAGAATTGGTTATCTCAGCAGAAACGAGGACGAGTTCTTTGAGAGACTGAGTTATATAATGGAGCTGGCGAAGAAATCGCTTGAGATAAAGCGCACGCTTGTGGAAAGAAATATGCAAAATGGGCTTCTTCCATATACCCTGAGATATCTTGGAACGCTCGAGAATCACTTCTCCACAATAGGACTCGTCGGTATGCACGAGGCTTGCCTGAACTTGCTAGGAGTCGGAATAGACACACAGGAGGGGCATGAATTCGCGATAAAAGTTTTAGATTTCATGAGGGAGAGAATATCAGATTTTCAGGAAGAAACTGGCCATCTGTTTAACTTGGAAGCAACACCAGCTGAATCTACGTCTTACAGGCTGGCCCTTATCGACAAACAGAAGTATCCACAAATAAAAACCTCCGGATCTAAGACACCGTATTACACGAACTCTACACAACTCCCAGTCAACTATAAAATGACTCTTGCAGAGGTCGTAAAGCATCAAGAGCCGCTGCAGGTTCGTTACACTGGAGGGACTGTGCTACATGTGTTTGTGGGTGAGGAAGCCCCAGACAAAAACGGATGTAAGGTTTTAATCAGACGGATTTTCGAAAAGAGTAGATTACCTTATGTCACAATCACGCCAACGTTCTCGATATGTCCAGATCACGGATATATGCGGGGAAAATATTATAACTGTCCCAAATGTGGAAAACAGGCAGAAGTTTACTCAAGAATTGTCGGTTATTTCAGACCTGTGCAAGATTGGAATGCGGGAAAGAAGGAAGAGTTCGAAGAAAGAAGTTACTACGACAGAAGAATCGAAGAAATCTCATCTAGAGTAGAGGTATAAACTGTCAATATGAAGTAGTTCAGGGGACTTGGGATGCTGCTGTCAGATAGAGACATTCTTGAAGAAATGAAAAACAAAAATATCATAATTGAACCGTTTGATCCTGCAAGATTGCAGCCGAATGGTTATGATATCTCTGTTGGTCCTGTCTATTACTGCCTGCGTCCAGATTTGGATGTTCTTTTTCCGTTTGATAAGGAGCTACTCGAGAAAGCTTTCGTGAGGAAAGTTGCGGAAACTAGAACGATTGAAGTTGGGGGGAAAAAGTTCCGCGGCAGGTTCATAGAGATTCCTCCACACGGATTTGTGCTCGCAGCGACCAGCGAGAGAGTCGGGACGAGAAATGGCGTAGTGGCATCGATACGCACGAGATCTTCTCTAGCGAGATGTGGGATTTGTGTAGTGAGGGGAGCAGGCTGGGGGGATGTCGGGTTTGACGGTGTTTGGACAATAGAGATTCAGTCGGCGATAGACAAGACGTTTTACTTACCGGTCGGGTTGAGGGTTGGACAAATGGTTTTCTTCAAAACGAGAAGCCCGCCTCAAAACCCATATCAAGGAAAATATTCTGGATTTTCAGAGCCAGTTCTTCCATCACTTTACAAAGACAAAGAGCTGAGTAAATTAGTGGAGGAAATAAAGTGAAGGTGGAGCTTCTGGCTTTCACACCAGACCCGGAGAAAATAGCAGCAGTGTCTGCAAGATCTTGTAGGTCGATGAAGAGTGCAAAGGAACTTTTGGAAAGCGAGAATGAGGAGAAGCTTCTAAAGGTTCTGAAAACATGTGTGGAGCTCGGACATACATCCGTTTTAGAACACGCTGTGTTCACTTTTTCCATATCTGGCATTTCGCGAGCTTGTACGCATGAGCTTGTTCGCCACCGGATAGCCAGTTATTCTCAACAGAGCCAGAGAACAGTAAAAATGGAAAGCGATATTTATATCGTTCCACCAAGCGTCAGGGAAAAACCCGAGGCGATGGCTGTCTATCAAGAAGTGATGACGAAAGTGAAAGACGCATATTCAAAACTCGTGGAAATGGGAATTCCTCTTGAAGATGCGAGATACGTTTTAACAAATGCGACCCCAACGAACATCGTTGTGACAATGAATGCAAGATCTCTTCTGAATTTCTTCGAGCTGAGGTGCTGTTTGAAAGCACAATGGGAGATCAGAGAACTGGCGAACGAAATGTTGAGGCTTGTAAAGAAAATCGCGCCAAGAATTTTTGAAAAAGCTGGACCGCCCTGCATAAGCAGAAAGACTTGTCCGTATAAAGATGAGAGTTGTCCAATGTTCAAGGTGACCCTTTGATCTCTGGAGTTGTTCCTCTTTCAACGATAGATTGGCCGGGAAAAATTTCGGTTGTTGTTTTCATGAGCGGATGCAATATGCGGTGTCCCTGGTGCCAAAACCCAGATTGCGTGCTTGGGGGAGTTAAAATGGAAATAGAGGAAGTTTTACGAACAATTGAAAGATCCATTCCAATGATCGACGCCATAATCCTTTCTGGAGGAGAACCAACACTTCATCCGCAGGAATGTTTTGAAATCCTAAAGTTTGGAAAAAAGCTCGGACTTCTCGGAGCTTTAGAAACGAATGGAACACAGCCAGAAGTCTTGAGGGAGATCCTTCCATATTTGGACTTCTTGGCTGTGGACGTGAAGGCGCCCATATCCGACCCGAATCTTTACTCACTGGTCGCCGGTGGAGTTCAGGTGGATACGGGAAAGATCGTGGAAAGTTTGAAAATTGCCATGGATTCTGGCATCGAACTGGAGCCTAGGACAACAATTGTGCCAGGACTGAACGACAATGAAACAATCGTTGAGAGAATCTGCAGGGATCTTCACGAAATCGGGGTGCGAAAACTCAGATTAACACAGTTCAGAAATGAGAGAACTCTTGACCCGGAGTTCCAGAAGATACAACCGCCCAGCAGAGAAAAACTCATAAAGCTGGCACAGATTGCCCACCATTTGAAAATAGATGTGTGTATATTCACGGCGGAACGGGGATTGGAAAAAATTTCATGAATCGAAGTTTTCGTCAGCTATAGCTTTCCGGTGAGTACCCGGATGAGTCTTTCGCTTGTCTCCGTCAGAGATGACTGCTGAAGCTGGGGAGGATCTGCTTTTCCAACGATTATTTCGGCGAGCTTGTATATCGCCTCTGAGGCTTTGCAGTCCGGGTCGTAAACAACAAATGGCATCCCATGAAGCTCTGCCTCCTGAACTTTTCTGTCCTCCGGAATCTCGGTCAAGACATGAATTCCTTCGTATGCTCTGCTCAAAAACTCCTCTATTTCCTCGGGTGGGACTTCGGATTTTCTTTCAACACGATTAACGACTACCCCTCTCGCCCAGCAACCCATCAAACCAGCGAAGCGGAGAACTTTGTAACCGTCAACTATGCTTGTGTAGGTGGGATTGCAAACGAGAAGCATCTCCTTGGCAGCAGCCATTGAGAGTATTGTTGTTTCTTGAAGACCTGCGGGGGCATCTATAAGGATGAAATCCGAAGAACTCAGAAGATCTTGAATAACTTGGCGGACCTTTTTTCTATCTACTCCTGCGAGGGCTTCGTGGGCATCCTCGAACCTGAAGCCTGCCGGGAGTAGTCTTACCCCGTGGCTTTCCCTCAAGGCTTCCGAAAGTTTTGCTCTACCTTTGATGACGTCGAGCAGACTCGCTTTTATCTGGTCTATGCCCATTACAAGAGCGAGGTTGGCCATCGTCAAGTCGGCATCCAAAATCGTGACTTTCTTACCCATAGCGGAAAGAGCCACACCTAAATTTGCCGCCAAGGTTGTCTTTCCCGTTCCTCCTTTACCGGAGGTTATCGAAATAGATCTGGGCCTGGGACGCACTTTGCACCTCTCTTTTTATCGTGGCGAGGAGGTTTAAAAGTTAGAACATGACTATTTCTACGAATGTTTAAATTTCCTTAATACATAGAATAGTTTGATATCATGACTGATAGAAAAAGGAGAAAACCATCAGACTTTTGGGATTGGGACGATTTCGAGGAACTTTTTGAAAAATTCATGAGAGATGCGTTAAGATTCTTCAAAGATATTGAAAAAGAGCAAGAGTTTTACATGCGCAAAGCACAACCAATGTTTGTTTCTTTTCGCATCGTTCAAGATGGGAAAAATCCTCCAAGAATAGAATTTTCACGTGGTGGGCCTGGAATTCGACCGGTAGAAGAAGTAAGGCCACATAAAATCGAAATAAAGCCTGCAAAAATGGAGAAGAAACCCGGAGTGAAATACGAGGAAGCTCCGTATACTTACAATGTCGACCCGAGTAAAGTGAGCATCGAGATAAACGTTGAGGGTGTTGAAAGCGAAGATAACATCGAAATGGATTTCGGAGAGGAATCTGTCGAAGTGAAGATATACTCGCCGAAAACTGGAAAGAACTATTTTGCCGCACTTCCCCTGCCTGGAGAAGTTAACCCAGATGAAACAGAGATAAAAGTTGAGAAAGACAAAGTTGTGATCAAAATCCCGCGTGGATACACAATCAGGCAGTATTGAGTTTAGAATTTTACTCTCTTAGCGAGTGTGCGACTTGATCGAGAGAGATATTTAAGAATTCCAAAGACATTTGAATTGGTTATCCGAATTTAGAATGGGGGAATAGAAAATGGAGGAAATTAAACTAACTGTGGCAGAGAGCAGATATCATTCTGACGTTGGAAGAGGTATCGCGCGTTTGCCTCCAGACATCATGGAAATGCTGAAAGTAAGGGAAGGCGATGCCATTGAAATTCGAGGAAGAAAAACCACTGGCGCTATAGTGCTGGAAAGTTACGAGGACGAGGGACTCAACATCATAAGAATAGACGGCTACACGAGAAAGAACGCCGAGGTCTCAATTGGTGAAAAAGTTGTTGTAACAAAAGCGGACGTGAAGGAGGCGAAATCTGTAGTGCTTGCCCCAGAAAAACCGCTTGGATATAAAGTGAGAGAAGACGAAATAAAACCACAACTCATAGGTCGCGTCGTGACTTCCGGGGATATGGTACTTTTAGTGTCCGCGATCCCCTCTTTCTTTTCCTTCAGTTTAGGTCCCATTGCCTTCACTGTCGTAAATACCTCGCCTGGCGGGATAGTCAAAATCTTAGATAACACAAAAATAATCACATTGAGCGAACCGAGTGGAGTCGTCAAGCCAGTAACCTATGAGGACATCGGTGGATTAAAAGAAGAGCTTGCACGAGTCCGCGAAATGATCGAACTCCCGCTCAAGCATCCGGAGCTTTTTGATAGACTCGGAATAGAACCGCCGAAAGGGGTTATCCTCTACGGGCCACCCGGAACTGGAAAAACTCTGATAGCCAGAGCGGTTGCGAACGAGGCTGGGGCCAATTTCTATGTCATAAACGGTCCTGAGATAATGAGCAAATACTATGGTGAAAGTGAGGCAAGATTGAGAGAAATTTTCGAAGAAGCCGAGAAAAACGCTCCTTCGATAATCTTCATTGATGAAATCGACTCTATTGCGCCGAAGAGAGAAGAAGTGACGGGAGAGGTTGAGAGAAGGGTCGTCGCCACTCTGAACACTCTGATGGACGGACTCAAGGCCAGAGGCAAAGTTATAGTCATCGGTGCCACAAACAGAATAAACGCACTCGATCCAGCGCTCAGGAGACCTGGAAGATTTGACCGGGAGATAGAAATAGGAATACCTGACAAAGAAGGTAGAAAAGAAATTTTGCAAATCCACACGAGAGGTATGCCTTTAGCGAAGGATGTCGATCTTGACTACTATGCGGAAATAACGTATGGATTTGTTGGTGCGGATTTGGCCGCTCTCTGCAGAGAAGCCGCAATGAACGCCCTGCGCCGAGTTCTGCCGGAGATCAATCTCGAGGAAAAAACAATTCCTTCCGAAGTTCTAGCAAAACTAGTTGTCACAAAAGAAGATTTTGATAACGCGTTAAAGATCGTTGAACCATCGGCACTGAGAGAAGTTTTGGTCGAGGTTCCAAATGTCAAATGGGAAGACATTGGAGGACTCGAAAAAGTCAAGCAAGAGCTGAAAGAAGCCGTCGAGTGGCCGTTGAAATATCCTGAGGCATTCAGAAAGATTGGCATAGAGCCACCAAAAGGGATACTTCTATATGGGCCACCCGGAACTGGAAAGACTTTACTAGCGAAGGCGGTAGCGACCGAGAGTGAGGCGAACTTCATCTCGGTCAAAGGACCGGAGCTCCTTTCAAAGTGGGTTGGCGAATCAGAGCGCGGAGTTAGGGAAGTCTTTAGGAAGGCGAAAATGGCTGCGCCCTGCGTAATTTTCTTCGACGAAATAGACTCTCTCGTTCCAAGAAGAGGCTCGGGCTTCGGAGACGCCCACGTCACGGAAAGAGTCATAAGCCAGTTGTTAACGGAGATGGATGGAATAGAAAAACTCGAAAACGTTGTTGTGATAGGTGCGACGAACAGACCAGATCTCGTCGATCCTGCCCTTTTGAGGCCTGGACGATTTGACCGCGTCATCTACGTTCCGCCGCCAGATTTCAGCGCACGATTGGAGATTCTGAAGATTCACACGAAAAAAATGTCATTAGCGGATGATGTAAACTTGGAGGAAATAGCGAGAAAAACGGAGGGATACTCTGGTGCCGATCTGGCAGCCGTCTGCAGGGAGGCTGGCATGCTGGTTCTCAGGGAAAACATAAAGGGAGATAAAGTTCATATGAAACACTTCGAGCAGGCGATGCAGATCGTCAGACCTTCGCTAACTCCGGAGATCATCAGAGCATATGAAACATTTCAGGATAGATATACGCGCAGAACTGCGGAAGAAGCAACGGGCATGCATTACTGACGTAACAGAACATTTCTGAAGGTTTATAAATAGTGTGTGTGATAAACGAATGGTGAGAGGTTGGCATACATACTTGCAAGCAAGCTCAGATCAATACCAGTGATATCTGACCGGGGACTCCAAGTTGGAAAGGTGATCGACCTTTCTTTTGATGAAACAAGCGGAAAGATAATTTCACTCATCGTTAAACCTGTAAGTAGCGAGGCCTTTACCAACTTTCCGAAAAACGAGGATGGGACCATCTCGCTTCCGTTTACCGCTGTTGTGTCAATAAAAGATTTCGTTGTCGTCAGCGAAAAAGTCATCGGAATTCACCTGATGAAAAGCACACCAGAAAAGCCCGAGTCCTCTTCCCTACCACCCGTATAGAAGCCTACTCGCAAGAGAGGACGGAAGCGATTCCTTCTTCATCAGAGAAATTTCTTCTTCTACGGGATACTTCACGCGCTTTATCTCCACGCGCGGATTCTCTCCTCTGAGATCGAGAACCGCAAATCCTGCGTTTGGATTTCTGTCTTTAGGATGACCGACGCTTCCCGGATTTATGACGAGTTTACCGAAAAACATCTTGAAGAATTGTAGATGTGTGTGACCAATGATCACGATGTCGGCGTCCACATCGGCTAATATTTTTGAAAGACTTTCATTTGGCATCTCGGGGGAGACTCTACCATAGAGAGCATCACTTGGGCTGCCGTGAACTACCATGATCTTGAAACCGCCAATCTTTGTCTCTATTTTCTTTGGCAAACCTCTCAAAAACTTCATCGTTTCGTCATCGAGCTTTGCTCTCGTCCATGCACATGCTGTTTTGAACTCTTCAGAAAGTCTTTCAAAAGAGCCTGTGATGACCGCTAAATCGCAGTCACCAAGCACGCAGGATATTTTTTTCCTTTTCACAAGTCTTACAACCTGCTTAGGCCTGACACACATGCCAACGAGATCTCCAGCACAAAAGATTTTCTCCACTCTGGGCATCTCTCTCATCACGGCACGGAAGGCTGAGAGATTTCCATGCACATCCGCGATCAGACCTATTCTCATCAACCAAAATCGTATCCAGAATCTTTAAAGTAAACCTGCGAGAATCGCCTCAATGACTTCGATGACACCGTCGCCATCTGGAGAATTCGTTACACCTGTGCATATTCGCTTCACATCATCAGGCGAATCGGCCACGGCGAAGCTCTTTCCAGCAGTTTTGAGAAGTTCGATGTCGTTCGGACCGTCGGCCACGGCAACTATCTCTTCCAAGGGAATTCCAAGTGATTCTGCGACAGCTCTCAAAGCGTTTCCCTTGTTGACATGTGGCTCTTTTATATGAATGGCAAACCCAGAATCAACAACAGCAAGATTGAACCCGTGCAAGATCAGAGTTTTTCGAACGTCTTCAACTGAAACCGTCCGCTCTATCGCTCCCCCGGCTAACCTGAAAGGAGAGCTCCTCGTTTCAACAACCCCAAGTTCCCTCTTCAAAACCTCAAGAGCTCTGTCAACCTCCTCTCGTCCCCCCAGCAATCTCATTTTCTTATTTATGAGCAAAACGCCCCCATCCTCGGCTATCAGCGGACCTGAAATTCCGATCATCGTTGCTACGGCATCCACAAACGGAAGAACGTTGCCACTCGCCAAGCAAATTTTGAGACCTCTTTCCTCAGCTTTTCTCATCGCCTCGGCTGCTCTAAGGTTCAGTTTTCTTTGCCTATCCGTTATCGTTCCATCTATGTCTAGGACGAGAAGTCTTGCCGTCACTCAGTGTCCCTTATTCCATCCTGCGTTATGGCAAAAACCACTTCTCTTTCTGGCAAACAGGGGCTATCGTATATCCTCGCTATCCTCTTTGGGTTCTTCGATTTTCTGAGGTATATCCTGGTAGTCGCGGCATGAGCTAGAATATGGCCACCCACTGGTTTGGTCGGGTCTCCAAAAAACATGCTCGGATCAGCCAAAACTTGATTCGTAACATAAACGGCGAGATCAAAGGAATCCGCCAAGTAGTGGAGATCCATTAGATGTCTGTTCAGCTTCTGTTGTCTCTCAGGCATTTTTTCTCTTCCATGATATTCCGCACGGAAAAGCGAGGTGACGGAATCAACTACAACAAGTTTTATGTTTTCCTTCTCCGCAAACTCCTCGATCTTTTTGACCATCACCATTTGCTGATCCGTGCTGTAAACCCTTGCCACCTTTATATTCTTGAGCACGCTCGTCGGATCCAGACCGACAGCGATCGCCATATCCCTTATCCTTTCCGGCCTGAAGGTGTTTTCAGTATCGATATAAACCGCTTTCCCCCCCAAACCGCCCATTTCGCGTGGAAGTTGAACATTAACGCAGAGCTGGTGAGCGAGCTGTGTTTTTCCGGATCCAAACTCACCAAATGCCTCCGTCACGGCCTGCGTCTCCACGCCACCTCCCAAAAGCTCGTCAAGCTTCTTGCTTCCAGTTGTTATCCATCCTATCTTTTCTCTCCTCCTGAGCATATCCTCCCCAGTCATAAAGTTGTCAAAGCCAAGCACCTCCCTCGCAGCGGATATTATCTTCCGAGCAGTCGCTTCTCCGATTTCCGCGACGGAGATCAGTTCATCGACGGAAACTGTTGCCAGAGAACGTACACTCGAAAAACCGGCTGTTCTGAGTTTTTCCGCTATTGCAGGCCCGATGCCGGGCAAATCTTCCAACTTGAGATTTTCCCTCATTTCTCTTCCACCTTAAACTCTTCCCTCATCATTTTTATCTTCTGGAGTAGCGCGTCCGCTTCCTTCGTCGGCTCAACTGGAATGATTTCCCTTGCTCGGATTTCCAGCATCCCTGAAAACACATCCTGCTTGAGAGTTCCCCGAACCACGATTTCTTTTCCTAACACCTTCTGCACCGCTTCATCCGGAGATTTCACAATTTCCTCCAAATTTGAGCCAACCAAACGCTCCACCAGCTCGCCGAAAGTGGCAACTCTTATCACACCGGAACCGTCGTCCAAAAGAAAACCTAGAACCGCTCTCGGCTTCGGTTCTACCACCCCACAGATTGGACAGAGGTTTCCTTCTTCGGAGGTAATCGTGCGAGAGCATCTCGGGCATACATTGAAATATGGTCGTCTCGTCAAAATCTGTGCGATTGTGCCTCTTACTTCCACCTTTTCCCCAGGTTGCTGGAGTTCAGATATTTTCTTTCTCTCTTCCACCGGTAGCGCCGCTTCAACAGAGATTCCTGGCGGGTTGATTTCCATCACAGTCGTTTCACTGGTCTGAATTTCCACACCGTTCTGGAAACCTGGCACGCTGTAAACGTCTATCAGCCTTATGACATCGTTGACTCTTATATCATTCACTCTCTCCGCCAACTCGCCCCAAAGAGAAACCCTGAGAGACCCAGAATCGTCGGCTATCCTGATTGAAGCCACCTTGCCAGTTGTTCCATCACTTCGCTGAAACTCTCTCACCGGCGAAACTTCTATAACTTTACCGACGACTTCTAAACATTCCATGTTCGGTTCCACTTCCGCGAGCTTCAATCTCACCGGTTTTATGTCTGCAACATCAACAGTGTTGATCTCTACCTTCGTTTCCTTTCCGACGTGGAGCTCTGGAAAGCCGCTTGGTCCAACCTTTGAATAAGCTTTTCTGACTAAAACCACGTCACCAACCTTGAGCGAATCTGATATCTTTACATTATCGTCCCAAAATGTCAATCTTATCGTTCCGGTCTCATCCGCTATAACAACACTCTGTATTTTTTTCAATGTGCCATCTTGCATTTTTACCTCGACCGGTCTCTGCTTCCTCTTTACTCTTCCAGCTATGTTCACGTAGGCCATTGGTCCGATCACGTCTTTTATTTTCAGTAAAGGTGGTGACACGCTCGCTAGCTTCTCACCTTCCGGCGGGTTTACTATAATTCTCGATCTCTCGTCGATACTCAGCTCTGGGGTTTTGAAAGCACCGGTTTTCACCAGAGCGTTCTCGATCCTTACCACATCCCCCGGATTGCGCTTCTCAACTTCGTCTACCATCAAACCCCAAGCAGAAACCCTCACAACGTTTTTTCCGTCCGTGATAAAGAAGGAAACTACCTTTCCCACACTTCCGTCTTCTCTCTCAAACATTCTCACATCTGTTTTAGAGATAATTTTCCCGACGACATCTACTTCCATTCCTTCTCTGAGCTCCGAAAGGCTTACAGGAGATTCTGGAACCCATGGAAGATTTTCAACATCGACATCGGGCGGGTCTAGCTCAAGCGATCCACCAAATCCGAGCGAGAGCTCTGGCTTTCCATCCATTCCCTGTCTGACGTAACCATTTCTCAACCTGAGTATCCTACCTCTTCTTATCTCACCATCGAGGAGAGCATTCGCCTTCTCTCCCCAAAGAACTAACCTTACCATTCCCGTTTCATCGGCCAAGAAAACGCTTCCGATTTGTCCGCGCCTTCCATCCGAATATTCAAATTCTTTAGGAGGCAACACTCTCATGATCCTTCCCACAACCTCAACTTTCGACATCCCTGGGAGAAGATCCGAAATCTTAAGCTGAACTGGAGCCGGGGTTGACAGCCTGAAGCTAAGACCGTATTCCCTTCCAACCAAAATCGCTGCTGCCTTCAAGTTTATTATTCCTATATTCTGCTTTGTCTTCCATATTCTATCCAAGACTTCTTCCCTAGTAAGCCCACTCCTTCTGACTATCTCATCAACTATCTCATCGAACTCCATCGGCTGTGGATCCATTATCCTCCCTCGATGAAAACTCCTCCCACGTAAGAAAAACCGATTTTGAAGAGGTGAAGGAATGTAATCATCCCTTCTTCAACTCCTCCAAGATTTCCTTTGCTCTATCTACCCTTATCTTCCTCTCCGCAACCATTCTCTCCGCAACGATATCCACGAGTTCCCCTTCTGCTCCAGCCATCATCGCTATGTTTCTCGCGTGGAGCTTCATGTGCCCTCTCTGTATACCTTCCGTCGCAAGAGCTCTCATAGCCGCAAGGTTATTCGCAAGTCCTACGGCCGCCATCACCTCTCCCAGTTCCCTCGCGCTTTTAACCCCAAGAATCTTTCTGCAGATTTTCGCCAAAGGATGAACTGCCGTTACTCCTCCGACTACGCCTACGGCGACGGGGAGCTCCACTTCTCCAAGCAAATCTCCATCGGAAGTTTTCGACCATCTCGAAAGAGGTCTATATCTCCCATCCATGGCAGCATAAGCGTGAGCTCCTGCCTCCAGCGCCCTAGTGTCGTTTGCCGTCGCCAGAGCAACCGCTATCACCCCATTCATTATTCCCTTGTTGTGTGTTACACATCTGAAGATATCTGAAACAGCGAAAGCGTACGCGTCAAGAATGGCCTCGACAACCTCCTCCCCACCGAGAGCCTCTTTAGCGAAGACCGCTTTGGCCCTTGCGAGTCTGTAGATGGCTAGATTTGAAACTATTCGAAGCCTCACCTTTCCACCTGTGATTTTTTCGAGAAGCGGAGCAACGGCCTCGCTCATCGTGTTTATAACATTTGCTCCCATCGCATCTCTCACGTCAACGAGAAGATGTACAACCACCATCGGACCTCTTTCTGTCTGTATTTCGCGGGCCTCAAGATCAACAGCTCCCCCTCCGAGTTTCACGAGAACGGGATCCTGCTCGTTGGCTTTCTTGAGAATCTCTTCCTTTGCCGCTCGGATGTCTGCGCAGGCCTTTTTCGGATCATTTACGTTTACAAGCTGAATCTGTCCGATCATGACGGGCTGGGTGCTTTCGGTGAAAAATCCCCCCCTCACTCTCGCCATTTTTGCAGCATTCGAAGCCGCGGCAACAACGGAGGGTTCCTCTATTGCCATCGGAACGAGATAATCTCTTCCATTTATTCTGAAGTTCGTGGCGATGCCTATCGGAAGAGGCATTATACCCACGACGTTCTCGATCATTCTGTTTGCTTGATCGAGTGGAAGAAGACCTTCCTTCAAAATTTCTACTTCTTCTTCTGTCAAATCGGCAAACTCTTTCACAATTTTCAGTCTTTCTTCCGGTGGCAGCTTGTAAAAACCAGGAAGTTCAGAAGTTTTCATCAAAGATAATTGCTTCAGTGCAGATTTATAAATTAACACACGGAAGTGCTGAATCGTTACATACATTATGGTGAAATTATCTGCGCTTCTCTCACACTTAAATCGGGCTCGATGATCAACATCTGGCCCAATTCTATTTTCTCCCATTTTTCTTTGGTTAACTTTTCTGAGCATACCAGCACGGCTTTCTCACCCTTTAATGATTTGCTCCGCAATAGTGCTTTAGTCTCATCCGATGTAAATTCAAACAAACCTGGCTCGGATGGGTCTCTTTTTAGGAAAAACAGCGAGTAATAATCCTCCGCATATTTTGAATATCTAAACGAGTAAAGGCGTTCTCCATCAGAGAGCAAAAAGTTCAATCCGCCGTAGCTTTTTTTCGCAACTTCCTCGATGGCTTTCTTTACTCCTTCTTCAAAATCTTCACTTTCTTCGATGCATTGCAAAATCCAGTAGAAATAAACCTCTGAATCGGTTTTCCCTTCTATTTCTCTTTTATATTCGGAATTTAAGAGCTGGAGCAAATATTCCCTATCACAAACCCCATTATGAGCAAACAGCCAGTTTTTATACGCAAAGGGATGCGAGTTTCTTTTCGATGGTGGAGCTCCCGATCCCTTTCTTACATGAGCAATAATGATATGCGACATGACTTCCCTGGATAGTTTGAGAGATTTCTCACTGCGCGCGCGTATTCCTTCTTTGAAAATTTTGGGATGACCGTTTTCATACCATCCAATTCCCCATCCGTCGGGATTACTCATTGAAAATTTCTCAACAAATTTTCCTAGCGAAAATTCGATATCCACGGGCTTGCTTGCTATTAATCCCAATAGTCTACACATTTTTCTTTCCATAAGCTGTTTCGGGCGGGAAATTTATAATTTCGCCTTGGCCTAGCGTGGGAATTCCACACCCGAGGTAATCGCGGTAATGTTATCCGAGATTATGTCGGAGACGCTATTGATCAACACAGAAATCGGCGAGAGATCGTGGATGTTATCTTCGGAGGTTGCAGATACTGAAACACATATTATTTATGTTAAGCTTTCAAAAAATGGATAAAACTCAAGAAATCTTCCTCAACAAAAGTCTGACCTTCACCCCGTTAACATCCCAGTCTCTCAAATAACCTTCTTCAGAAACTTCTCCAATCCTCGAGACCTTGAGATTTCTAATTCTAACTTCTCTCTTTATGTAGTCCTGCTGGGAAACTATCGAGGCAAACTCTCTCTCCTCATCAACACCCACCACCGCGTCCACTCTTTCCTCCATCCCGAGATTCATCTCCTTTCTCATCATCTGAAATCTTCTCACGATCTCTCTGGCGAAACCCTCAGCCTTAAGCTCTTCTGTTATCCGGATGTCCACCCCAACTCTGCCAACTTCGATTTTCTCAACAACAAGTCCCTCCGGGAATGGAATTTCTGGAGAAATCACCTCCAGTTCCTTACAGTTGACTTGTTTCTTTAGAATTTCCTCAAGCCCGGAGATATCAACTTCTGTCTGAACGACCACCTTCTTGACTGGCCACCTCAGCTTCAATCCATTCTCTTGCCTTATCTTCGCCACGGCATCGACAAACTTCCTTACGGTCTCCATCCCCTTCTCCAGCCTCTCGTCTATCAGTCGCTCGTCGACCGAAGGCCAAGAAAGCATGTGAACACTCGGAGGAGCTGAAGGAGAAACAGACCTAACGAGATCCGTATAGATAACTTCTACGATGTGTGGAACAAAGGGAGCGAGAAGCCTTACCAGAGTCTGAAGGGTATGATAAAGCACATAGTACATCGCTTCTTTTCCCGGATCTTCGCCTTCAATCCAAGCTCTTTCCCTCACGAGCCTGACATACCACCTGCTCAGGTCCTCGACGATGAAGTCGGAGATCCTTCTAGTGGCAACGTGGAGCTCGCACCTTTCCATTGCGGATGTTACATCCCTAACAAGAGCATTCAGCCTCGATAAGAGCCACTTGTCCTCAACCTGAAACTCAACCTTCCTCTTTCCCGGTTCAAACCTATCAAGAGACATGTAGGTCGTGGAAAAAACATGGACGTTCCAGAGGATGTTCAGCACTCTTTTCGCTTGCTCAACGCCCTTCCAGCTGAACTTGAGATCCTCCCAAGGCGGATTGACGGAAAGAACGTATAAACGCAGGGGGTCTGCCCCAAACTTCTCAAGCACTTCTTCTGGCTCTATAACGTTTCCCAGAGATTTCGACATCTTCCTACCGAACTCGTCAAGAACAAACCCGTGCATGAGAACTCTTCTGTAGGGAACATCGTCGAAAACCGCCACAGACAGAACCTGCTGGCTGTAGAACCACTTAGTCACCTGATCTTCTCCTTCAACTATGAAATCCCTTTTCCATCCATTCTCGCTTTCAGAAGCCCACGCAGCCACGCCCGAATCAAACCAAACGTCCAGAACATCCGGAATTCTCCTTGCTCTTCCCCCACACTCGCACTTCAGCTCAATCTTGTCAACAAAAGGCTTGTGAAGGTCTATTTCCGCGGAAATCTCGGAGGCCGCCCTCTTCTTCAGCTCTTCGATGCTACCGACGACTATCGTTCTTCCGCAGTTTCCGCAAATCCATATCGGAATTGGAATTCCCCAGTATCTCTGTCTGGAAATGCACCAGTCGCCTACGGATTCGACACCATTGACATACCTCATCTTCACCCAGGATGGAACCCATTCGACGCTCTCATTTTTCTCCAGAATTTCCTTTTTCAGATCTTTGACGAAGAGAAACCACTGCTCCGTCGCCCTGAATATAAGTGGAGTGTGACATCTCCAGCAGAGTGGGTAAGCGTGAACAATTCTGCCCTTTTTCATAAGAAGACCTTTTCTTTCCAAATCCCGCAGAATAACCTCATCCGCTTCCTTCACAAAAATTCCCGCATACTTTCCAGCTTCACTCGTGAATTTCCCGTCTGGGCCAACGGGACTGAAGATCGGAAGGCCGTATTCTTTTCCAATAACATAATCCTCCTCACCGTGACCAGGAGCGGTGTGAACGCATCCCGTTCCTTCCTCAAGCGTCACGTGGGGGCCGCATATAACACGATGGTGTTTCACAAACTCTTTCTGCCTCGGGACTTCCTCCAAAAGAGGATGCTCATACGGCAAACCCTCGAGCTCTTTTCCCCTCATCCTTTCCAAAATTTGATATTCTCCGAAACTCAATTCTGCTGCAACTCTATCTAGAAGCCCCTCCGCCAGAATGTAAACATTTTCACCAACCTTCACCTTCACGTAGTCAAAGTCGGGATGGACGCAAACCGCTAGGTCGGCCGGAAGCGTCCATGGTGTTGTGGTCCAGATGAGCAAATACTCATTCTTCCCTCCCTTCATTTTGAACCTGACGAAAATCGATGGATCTGAAACTTGCTCGTATTCTCCTCTCACCTCATGTTCAGCGAGCGCCGTTTCGCACCTCGGACACCAGTGAATAACTCTCACATCCTTTCCGATCAAGCCACGCTCATAAGCTT
Organism: Candidatus Hadarchaeales archaeon; assembly: GCA_038823825.1. Lineage (NCBI taxonomy): Archaea > Methanobacteriati > Hadarchaeota (SeqCode) > Hadarchaeia (SeqCode) > Hadarchaeales (SeqCode) > Hadarchaeales archaeon (SeqCode). The sequence continues at coordinate 24,168 of JAWBCC010000006.1, forward strand.
TCTTGAAAGTCCACCAAGCTTTCTCTATGTAGGCATTCTCAAGGGTCATGTATGGCTTATCCCAGTCCATCCAAACCCCGAGCCTCTTAAACTGCTCCGTCATTATTGAAACATGTTCAATTGCCCACTGCTTACATTTCTTAATGAACTCTTCAACCCCGATAACCGTCTCGATATCCTTCTTCGATTTTATCCCAAGGAGTTCCTCAACCTTTACTTCGATCGGAAGACCGTGACAGTCCCAGCCCGGCTGTCTTGTAACATCAAATCCTCTCATCGTCATAAACCTCAGAATCGCATCCTTGATGATTTTGTTCCACGCAGTTCCGAGGTGAATGGATCCACTCGCGTAAGGTGGTCCATCTAAGAAGTTCCAGACTTTCCCACCTTTTCTCGACTCCTTGATCTTGGCGTATATCCCGGCAGAACTCCACCACTCCTGTATTTCCTTTTCAAACCTTGCAAAGTCGTAGACCGCATGGGCTGGTTTCATGCTCACACCTTCCTAAACTCTTCTACCTAACAGTTTTAAGATTGAGCGTGATTGTTTTGAATAGGTGAAGTGATGGTCGGAGAGGAATTCGAAATCTGGGTTGAGAAGTACAGACCGAAGAAACTCGACGAAATAGTCGGACAGGATGAAGTTGTAGCCAGGTTGAAAACTTTCGTTGAAAAAAAGTCGATGCCCCATCTCCTTTTTGCCGGACCGGCCGGGACCGGAAAAACAACCGCTGCGCTCTGCATCGCCCGGGAGCTTTTTGGGGAAAACTGGAAACAGAACCTTCTTGAGCTAAACGCCAGCGATGAAAGAGGGATTGATACGATTAGAACAAAGGTGAAAGATTATGCGAGAACCCGCCCAATAGGTGACGTTCCCTTTAAGATCATCTTGCTAGACGAAAGCGATGCCCTCACACCAGATGCCCAGCATGCTCTAAGAAGAACAATGGAGATGTACACTCACACGTGTCGCTTCATCTTGGACTGCAACTACTCAAGCAGGATAATTGAACCAATCCAATCGAGATGCGCCGTTTTCAGGTTTAGAAGACTCACAGACGATGACATAAAGAAAATGCTCAAAAGAATAGAGAAAGCCGAAGGTTTGACGATTGACCCTAAAGCATATGACGCAATTGCCTACGCCGCACAGGGAGATATGAGAAAAGCGATAAACATACTGCAGGCTGCGGCCGCGCTCAAAAAGAAGGTCGATGAAAAGTCCGTCTATGCTGTCACATCGATGGCGGACCCGAAAGAAGTAAGGGAGATCTTGGACCTCGCTCTAGCCGGAAAATTCTCGGAGGCAAGAGAAAAGCTTCATGATCTGCTAATAGAATCCGGACTCGCCGGCGAAGATGTGCTCGAACAAATCCACAGACTAGTTTTCGATTTGGACATTCCAGAGGAGAGAAAGGTCGAGCTTGTTGATAAAATAGGAGAGTTTTCATTCAGGATCGTCCAAGGGGCGAACGAAGTCATCCAGCTTGAGGCCTTTCTCGCCCATCTCTCGTTAATGGGAAAGAGCTGATATCATAAATCGCGGATTTTTGCCGCTATCAACTGGAAAAAGAAAAAATGAGCCACGCACAGGAGAGTCCCGACCAATGGAAGCCTCGGGCGATTAGTACCGGTGGGCTGAGCGCCTCGCCGAAGCTTGGCGCGTACACCCCCGGCCTATCAACGGGGTCTTCTAGCCCCAGCCCGCGTCCGAGTCCTCCCTTTCGAGAGAACCCGGACTGGACGCCTATTTTCAGGGGCCGCTTCGGCCTTAGATGCTTTCAGGCCTTATCGGCTGGCGCGTAGCTACCCGGCCTGCCCTGTCGGACAGCCGGTTAACCAGAGGCGCCGGCACCCTGTTCCTCTCGTACTAGGGGTACCTTCCCCTCAGGCGTCCTGCACCCCCGGAAGATAGCATCCGACCTGTCTCGCGACGGTCTAAACCCATCTCACGTTCCCCTTTAACGGGCGAACAACCCTACCCTTGGCCGCTGCTGCACGGCCAGGATGGGAAGAGACGACAGCGAGGTAGCAAACCGCGGGGTCGATGGGGACTCTCGCCCGCGACCACTCTGTTATCCCCGGGGTACCTTTTCTGTCATCCGAGGCCCTCACCAAGAGGGACACTCGGGTTCGCTAGGCCCGGCTTTCGCCCCTGCGTCCCTTGGTAGTGAGGACGCAGTCAGGCCGGCTTTTGGCCTTGCCCTCTACGGCGGAGTTCTGACCCGCCTGAGCCGACCTTTGGGCTCCCTTGTTACCTTTTCGAGGGACTGCCGCCCCAGCGAAACTGCCCACCTGCCGCTGTCACCCCCTTGCGGGGGATTAGGAGCATGATCCCAGGAGGGCGGTGTTACATTGGCGCCTCCACCGGGCCCGAAGACCCGGCTTCGACGGCTCCCGCCTACGCTCTGCACCCAAGACCATACTCCAACGACAGGCTGCAGTAAAGGTCCACGGGGTCTTCGCTTCCCTCCGGGGGTCGCCGGCATGTTCGCCGGCCAGTGGGTTCGCCGGGTTCCGGACCGGGACAGTGGGGGGCTCGTTGATCCCTTCATGCAAGCCGCCAATTAAGCGGCAAGGTATTACGCTACCTTAAGAGGGTTATAGTTACCCCCGCCCCTTGGCGGCGCTTCGGCCGGTTGAACCCGGCTTTCACGTACCGCCGGTGGGCAGGATTCAGCTCCCGTACTCACCCTTTCGGGCTCGCGGGAACCTACGTTTTTATTAAACAGTCGGCCCCCCCTTGTCACTGCGACCTGCCCCTCGCGGGACAGGCACCCCTTCTACCGAAGCTACGGGGCTAACTTGCCGAATTCCCTGGCCCGGTGTGTCCCGACACGCCTTGGGCTTCTCACCCAGGGGCACCTGTGTCGGTTCTGGGTACGGTCACCCGGGGTTCCATTTCCCCCTCCCCTTTTCACGGGCTCCGGGGATCAGCCGAACCCACCTTTCGGCAGGCCATTCCCACCTTCGTCCGGTTCTCTCCATTACGGAACTCCCCGGACTTGAGTGGTTAGATGGAGCGACGGCTCCACTCGGCCTACCCCGAAGCGTCGAGGAGGAGGCTTGCGTTGCCGCAGGTACCCGGGTGGCTCCGGAATGTTAACCGGATTCCCTTTCGGGTGTGCCTGGTTGAGGACACCCTTAGGACCGGCTAACCCTAGGCTGACGACCATTGCCTAGGAACCCGAGCCCTTTCGGCGGCCGGGATTCTCACCCGGCTCTGCTGCTACTACCACCAGGATCTTCGTCCCCACGCGGTCCACCCGACCTCACGGCCGGGCTTCTCCCCACGCAGGGCGCCCCCCTACCGGATCAGCCTACTAAACTTCGGCTGCCCCGGGGTCTCGGTAACCGGCTTAGCCCCGTGAGTCTTCGGGGCCCCCTCCCTCGACGGGTCCGCTTTTACGCGTTGTTTAAAGGATGGCTGCTTCTGAGCCTACCTTCCCGCTGTCTGAGGGAGAGGACGCCCTTTCCGGTAACACTTAGCCGGTATTTAGGGACCTTAACCCCGGTCTGGGTTTTTCCCCTCTCGGAGCGGGAGCTTACCCCCCGCATCCCGTCTCCAGCGGTCTACGGTGCCGGTGACTTCGGAGTTCGACAGGAGGAGCGAGAGTTTCCTCCCGACATCCTCCAATCGGTGCTCTACATCACCGGCGACCTCGCGCTGGGCCTGACTGCGGCCAGCTTCGGGGGGAACCAGCTATCACCGGGTTTGATGGGTCTTTCGCCACTAGCCCAGGGTCATCCGACCGGATTGCACACCAAGACCGGTTCGGCCCTCCACCGAGCGTACGCTCGGCTTCAGCCTACCCCGGACTAGATCACCCGGTTTCGGGTCTTCTCGCCGTGACTCCGGGCGCTTTCACACCCAGTCCCTCACCTCCTCATCGGAGGCTGCGGACCTTTCGCTTTCGCTCCGGCTCCGGAGATCTAACCTCCTTAGCCTCGCCACGACGAGAAACTCCCTGGCCCGTGATTCCAGACGGACGGCACGACCCCGATCACTCTCCCTCGTACTACCGCCTCGCGACGGGTTCCTTTGGGAGAGCTCACTTCTTTCGAGCCGTGCCCTGCAATCCCCGGCTGGTTTCAGGCTCTTTTCACCCCCCTTCCGGGGTTCTTTTCAGCTTTCCCTCGCGGTACTGCGTCCGCTATCGGACTCGGGACGTATTTAGGGTTGGGAGTTGGTGCCTCCCAGCTTCGGACGCCATTTCCAAGGCGCCCTACTCAGGATTCTCTCCCTCTTACCCTGCCCAGTTACGCCTACGGGGCTTTCACCCTCTATGGCGCGGCATTCCAGCCGACTTCGGCTTCCCGGGCGAGGGATTGGGGAGAGTCCTGCAACTCCACATCCCCAGTGGATTTCTCCACCAGGTTCGGTTTGCCCTCTGCCCTTTTCACTCGCCGTTACTCAGGGCATCGCTATTGCTTTCTTTTCCTCCCGGTACTCCGATGTTTCGTTTCCCGGGGTTCCCGCTCGCTGCCGCGAGCGCCGGAGTATTGCTCCGGCAGGAAGTCCCATTCGGCGATCCCGGGATCAACGGCTGCATGCGCCTACCCCGGGCGTTTCGCCGCTTGCCACGACCTTCTTCGGCGCCCGAGCCAAGCCATCCCCCAGCCGGGTTCTATGCTCTCCACTGGCCGGGAGCTTCACCTGTGCGTGGCATCATCTTGCGTTTTGAACGCAATTCGCCATCAGCACAGAGAGCTCGCACTCTCCATGCCTCATCTTCCAGATGTGGACCCGGCGGGACTCGAACCCGCGACCTCCGGCTTGCAAAGCCGGCGCTCTACCAGCTGAGCTACAGGCCCTCCGAGGGTTCGGTAACCCCCTCAAAGGAGAGGAAACTCAGGAGGTGATCGAGCCGCAGGTTCCCCTACGGCTACCTTGTTACGACTTAGCCCCCCTCGCGAAGCCCAAGTTCGATCCGCCCAACAAGAGCGGACCTCACTTGGACCTCACTCGGGTGGCTTGACGGGCGGTGTGTGCAAGGAGCAGGGACATATTCACCGCGGGGTAGTGACCCGCGATTACTACGGATTCCATCTTCACGAGGGCGAGTTGCAGCCCTCGATCCGAACTGAGGGCGGGTTTGGGGATTGGCTCCCCCTTACGGGGTCGCAACCCATTGTCCCGCCCATTGTGTCCCGCGTGTGGCCCAGGGGATTCGGGGCATACTGACCTACCGTCGCCCGCTCCTTCCTCTGGCTTAGCGCCAGCGGTCCCCCCAGAGTGCCCGGCCTCCCGCCGATGGCAACTGGGGGCGCGGGTCTCGCTCGTTGCCTGACTTGACAGGACGCCTCACGGTACGAGCTGACGACGGCCATGCACCACCTCTCGGCTAGTCCGGCAGGGTCTTTAGCCAGGCCTTCATCCAGCCGTCGCCCCTGGTAAGGTGTGTGGCGTTGAATCCAATTGAACCGCAGGACCCACCCGTTGTGGTGCTCCCCCGCCAATTCGTTTAAGTTTCAGCCTTGCGGCCGTACTTCCCAGGCGGCGGGCTTAACGGCTTCCCTCCGGCACCGAGTGTCCTCGAAGGAACACCCAGCACCTGGCCCGCATCCTTTACTGCTGGGACTACGGGGGTATCTAATCCCCTTTGCTCCCCCAGCCTTCGCCCCTCACCGTCGGGTCCGTTGTCGCTAGGCGCCTTCGCCACCGGTGGTCCCCCGGGGATTACAGGATTTCACCCCTACCCCCGGAGTACCCCTAGCGTCCCCCGGCCCCTAGGTCAGCAGTATCTCCCGCGCGCCGACCAGTCGACTGGTCGATTTCACGGGAGACTTGCTGACCCGGCTACGAGCGCTTTAGGCCCAATAAACGCGGCCACCACTCGGGCTGCGGGTATTACCGCGGCGGCTGGCACCCGACTTACCCAGCCCTTATTCCGGGAGCTTTTTACACTCCCGAAAAGCCGCCGACCCGAAGGCCAGCGGCACTGGGGATCCCTTCGTCAGGCTTTCGCCCATTGCGAAAGTTTCGCGCCTGCTGCGCCCCGTAGGGCCTGGGCCCTTGTCTCAGTGCCCATCTCCGGGCTCCTGCTCTCACAGCCCGTACCCGTCGTAGGCTTGGTGGTCCGTTACACCACCAACTACCTGATAGGCCGCCGTCCCATCCTAGGGCCCGCGCGGTTTTACCCGCCGGTTTTGGGCAAAGGGGCATTCCAGCACCCTTTGCCTATCGGGGATTATCCTCAGTTTCCCGAGGTTATCCCCGTCCCTAGGGTAGGTTGACGACGTGTTACTGAGCCGTGCGCAGGGCCACCCCTTTGCGGAGGCGCCCACTACTCGCATGGCTTAGTCGGATCCCCATAGCAGTGGCCTCCGGCACGATCAACCGGTGTTGGCCTGCAAGGCCTTTGGCGGGAGAATACCACTCCTTTTCAGGGGTCACCGAACCTATCTCGGACCCGAGCGTCCAGCTGCCTGGTTTGTTCGGGCCCACATCTCTGGCAAGTCCACACCAAGAGAGCAATCCCTCACTGCTGGACGATTGTCCAAAGCTCCGGATTGACGCCCCACCGCGCGGTGTGGACCAATTTAAACCTAAGTACTCTTTGACTTTTAAGTTTTACGCGATATTTAAAGCTCTAGAGCCATTTCTAAAAGATCACGGAAATGAAATGGCTCCCTTAGGACAGGCTGCCTCACATGCCCTGCACTCTAAACAATCTTCTGGTCTTGCCACATCCGCTTTCTCATTAATTATGTCAAAGACATTTGCCGGACAAACTTCTGCGCACCTTCCACAACCATCACATTTTTTTACATCGACTTCTGGCGGCAAAACTAATCACCTCCTTTTTGCTGTTGAATGAGCGTGCTTATATATCCTGCTATTCGGTTGCGGATGGGTTTTCCAAGATGCGGAAGGAGTTCGTCCACGATTTTTTTGTTTTGCTCAAAGTCTGTTCCGAATTTTTCCGGATATTTTTGTAGGAGTTCCCTCGCCGCCCTCTTTATGAACGTCGTTCTCACACGCCCCATCTGGTCACCTCCAATTGATTGGATGCTCTGCATTTTAACCTTAATCTTTCGGAGAACTAGGATTTTGGGGATGAATGTATGAGGCTGGTGGATTGCCACGCACACCTCGCGGAGTTGTTAAATCTAGACCAAGAGCTTGAGAAAGCTAAAGAAGTCGGCGTGCGGGCTATCGTAGCGGTTGGAACAGATAAAACTTCTAATGAAATCGTGAGACGGATTTCCGAAAAGTATCAAGGATATGTATTTCCAGCTTTGGGGCTTCATCCGTGGAATCTGGGCAACGATATTGAGAAAGAAGTTCGATCGATCGAAAAACACATCGAAGAATGCATCGCGCTTGGTGAGGTCGGATTGGATTTCAAATATCAGACACCGAGAGAACTGCAGACTAAGGCTTTTTCTCTAATACTCGATCTGGCCAGTCGCTACGATAAACCAATCATAGTACACTCGAGATGGGCGTGGCGTGAAGCTTTTGAAATGGTAAGGGATGTTGGAATCAAGAGAGCGGTTTTCCACTGGTATAGCGGTCCGCTTGACGTCATGCGAGAAATTTTGGCTGAGGGATATTATATTTCGGCAACTCCGGCCGTTGAGTTCAGTGAAGCGCACAAGAGAGCGATTAGAGAAACTCCTCTGGAGAGGTTACTGCTTGAGACGGATTCTCCTGTGAAGTATCGTGGGGTCCCATCGGGTCCACAAGATATCACAAAAACGCTTGAAGGTGTGGCGCGGCTCAAGGAGGTGGAAAAAGCCAAAGTCGCAGAAATCACAACAGAAAATGCCACTGAATTCTTTAATATTAAGCTTTAGCTCTCAGAATTTCGCGCTTGCTGAGACAAAACTTTTTTGTAATTCTTTGAGATAAGAATAGCTATCTCGGCAACCTCTAGTGGAGATGACCCGAGAATGCGCACCATCGGCTCTTTTCCAATTCCTCCTTCGTCGTAAATTATTCTTGGAACTCGTCCTGTTTTCCTCGCTACCTCTTCGACTCCCCAGATCATCGTTTTCACACCACGAGGTTCCCTGCGCCTCTCAAAAGAACCTATAGACAGTCCGATCTTTCTGCAGATTCTCAGAACATCTTTAGAGAATTTTACGTTTATTCCTGCTCTAATCGAAGGGTCTAGTCTGTGAGCCGCGAGAACTAAATTCGCAACGTGCTCGGAACCTCCAATCTCCGGGAAACCTGTCACCCTCGGTTTGCCAGAAACCTTCACTATTCTGCCGCTCAGTCCAACCGAACCGCTTCTATCTTTTGCGCCTAGGATCACCCCCGCGATGTTCACACCAACCTCGGGAATCAATTCGGCAAAAGATGGTTCACTCTCCAAAAGCTTGGCCGCAGCCCATACTTCGCGCATGAGTTTTCCTATTTCCGCCTCGATGACAAGTTTAGCGGTCGGGTTTACGGGTTTCACACCTTTTCCGACGTCGAGCGAGTTTTCTATCGCCACACGTATGAATTCTCTTGCAGATTTCGCAGCATCGATTAGAGATTTTCCCTTTGCAAGCTCCGCGGTGATTGCAGCTGAAAACGAACATCCCGCTCCGTGAAATCCTCCAGCAGGCATTCTCGGTCCTGCAATCTTCTCGATCCGAGTGCGCGTCACCAGAACATCCACAACGTTTTTCGTCTTGAGGTGTCCCCCTTTGACAAGTACGGCCTTGGCACCCAGTCCCAATATCTTTCTCGCCGCTCTCTCAACGTCCTTGAGATTTCTTATCCTCACACCGGAGAGTACCTCTGCCTCCATGATGTTTGGGGTCACGAGTTCTGCTTGAGACACGAGCTGCTTTAGTTCGTTCGAAGCCTCTTCTCTCAGAAGAGAATGACCGGTCGTTGAGATCATAACTGGATCTACGACTAATTTTAGATCGTGCTCTTTTGTCCTCCGCCTCACCAAACGGATTGTAGCCGGGCTGTAAAGCATTCCAGTTTTCGCCCAACTAACTTCAAAGTCGGAAAGAACTGCTTTCAATTGCGCATCTACGAAATCAGTTGGAACCTCAAGAATTTCATGAACACCGAGCGTGTTCTGAGCAGTCAAAGCTGTTATCACGGAAAGACCATGCACTCCTAAACTCGCAAACGTCTTGAGATCTGCCTGTATTCCAGCTCCACCACCAGAGTCTGAACCAGCAATCGTCAGCGCACACGGAATTTTCATCTTATCACCTCTCCGATAACGTAAGTAGGTCTAGCTTCGATAATCCTTGCTCGAAGAAATTCTCCGAGCTTTGCATCTCTCAAAAGAACCTGTCGATAACTCGCGTCGCGCAAGATATAACCAGATTTCTCGCCCCTCTCAACAACAAAACCATCCACCTCTCTCCCTACGACCTTCAGATTGTTCTCCATTCCTATCTGCATACAGAGGCTGTGAAGTTCCTTGGATCTTTTGCAGATTTCCCGTCCGTCAACCTGCTTCATCTTCGCCGCTTCCGTTCCAGGCATTGGAGAGAATTTCGAAATATTCACCTTGTCCGGCCTTGTACGCATTATCAGCTTCTTTGTGTTCTCAAATTCCTGTTCGCCCTCTCCGGGAAAGCCAACGATTATGTCGGTGGAGAGGATTAGATCTGGGATCTCTCTCCTGAACCTATCGACGATTCGCAAAAAATCGTCAACTGTATAGTTCCTTCTCATCTTTCTTAGCATCTCATCGTCGCCGCTTTGAACCGGCAGATGGAGAAATTTATAAATTTTCTCGAGCTTGAAGGCTTCGACGAGATCGCCAAGCATGGGTAAAACATTAGCAGGGTTCATCATCCCAACTCTTATGCGGAAATTTCCTGGGATGAGATTCAGCTCTTCTAGAAGCCTCGGAAGACTTTCGCGGGTGTCCAGACCGTAGGCAGCCACATCCTGCGCGGTGAGTAATATTTCTCTATAGCCTTTTGCTACAAGATTTTTAGCCTCTTCTAGAATTGACTTCATGCGGAAACTTCTGAGCTTCCCTCTCGCAAATTTCACGGCACAATATGAGCAGTTTGAAACACAACCTTCGGCTATTTGGATAGCTGCGCTTATTGGGCTCATCCGTTTCTTCGGCATGAGTGGCTTCTCCGCCGGGCTCGAGATCTTTCTGATAATGTCGGACATTCCTTCTGAAAGTTGCCTGAGGACTTCTGGGAGATCTGAAATAGATTTACATGAAATTATGGCATCCGGCTTACCCGCTTTGAGAACCGCTTTCTCATCGATTAACGGAAGACAGCCGGCAACGATCAGTTTCGAGCAGTTACGCTCGCTCAACAGCTTTATTCTGTGAAGCATGCGCCTATAGGTCGTTCCCTTGACCGCACATGTATTCAAGATAATCACATCGGCTTGTGAAAGGTCATTCACTATCTCATGTCCACTACTTTCGGCTAGGCCCAGCATTATCTCTGCATCCACCTTGTTGGCCGTGCATCCGTATGTCTCACAATAGATCCGCATGTGCACCATTGAAAAATTCTTTTACCCGGTGCTAAATCTTATCGTTACCCAGATTTCTTTTGCTCGGGAATAAGTCGCTTAGGCCGAAACTCTCACGTAGAATGTGTTCGTGTAGTCTCCTGGAACTGCGTCGGCAGGTATGTCGAGTCTCCACTGAATCTGCTTCTGAACATCTTCACCGTAGGAGACATTGCTCCAGACTGCT
>JAWBCC010000007.1 GCA_038823825.1 Candidatus Hadarchaeales archaeon
CCTCCGAGACTGAGCATCCAGTTGTGTCTATGTAGGCTGATCCTAGCGGACAGCTGAAGCTCCACGTTCCTTCACTCTTCGTGGCCTGCCACGTGTAGTGGTTTCTCGTGCTGTCTGGGTCGCCACTGCCCAGAGAGCTCTCATAAGCCATCAAAGTTATGCTTGAGAGGTTCATATTTCCGTCCGAAACTGTTACAGTAACCGTGGTCCAGACATATGGCGTCCAGATTATTTCCGCTGGAACCACGCTCTGAACCTCTGGAGGAACGTTGGGCGTCTGCTGAATGGTAGCAGAAGCAGGTAGCGCTGCAGCTGACGCGGTGTACGTCACCAAGAGATAGGGTCGGAGAGAAGCTGTTTCGTATTCTTTTGAATACCAATATGGCTCCGCGCTGTTCCAGTCACTTCTCTCATCAACTGCTTTCACAGCAAGCGAAACGATTTTGTCGCCTGCGAACTGGTCTGAGACCCAGCTGGTGACATCCCAGCTCTCCCAGAAGTTTTGCAATTTCGTCGGACGTGGAGAAACTCCCGTCCATCTGACGTAATCCACATAGAAAGTTCCGCTCGTTTCGATTGTAATCTTGAACAAACCATAAGCTTGTCCCAGATTACTCCAATCGCTCGCCGGGATGGTTATCTCCTGCCATCTGTCAGTTCCATCCCATCCATAGTTACTTATATACTTGGTTTGCGTGGTGCCCTGTGGCGCTTCTATCTCAACCTTTAGATTTGCAGTAGTTTTGACCCAGAATTTCAGGGCGGTCGCACTTGAGAGGTCTACGGTGTGATCATAGGGAAGCCTGATAAACACTCCCCATCCAGCCCAGTTGCCCGTCGTTGAGGTCCGGAAACACCTTGTTCCTTCAGGAGAAGGCATGACATAATTCCGATCAAAAGTCGCAGTACCTGATTCATCGTACCAAGTCAAGATTTCAGAGTTGACTGGGATACCGGCGTCAGAGTAGGGGGAAATCCCGACCCATCTAACCTTGTCGATATAGAATGTCCCGCTTGATTCAATCGTTATCTTGAATGGACTGTAAACTTGGTCGAGATTCTGCCATTCGCTGGCTGGAATAGTTATCTGTTGCCATCTGTCAGTTCCATCCCACCCATACCAGTTCAGATACTTTGTCTGGGTATTTCCCTTCGGCGCCTCGATTTCGATCTTCAGATTTGCCGGTGTTTTTACCCAGAACCTTAAAGCTGTTGCTCCTGAGAGGTTTATGTAAACTGGCAGATCGAAGTGAAGTAGCAGAACGGTGTTCTCATTTGCTCCGAGATATCTCCCAGCTCCATTGTTGTATCTGTAAGAAACTTCCTCCGAGCTTATCGCCTGATTCTCCACCCTAACCTCGTCTATTATCCCCTTGAAGAATCCCCAATCGCCATCGGCCTTTCTTCCCACGCATAGAGGCCTTGTGTTAGATGCTATGTTTCCCGTCCATGGTTCTGTGGCAACCAGAGAACCGTCGTAATAAAGCCTCAGATATGAGCCGTCAAATGTTCCAACTAGATGATGCCAGCCTGTTTGGAATGTTGTCTGATACGCAGCAAACGAGCCCCACTCCCCACCTCCTGGACCCACACCGAAAACTATTTGGAACTGCCCGTTTTCATCAGTCTCTATATATAGCTCGTATCCCTTTGAATTATTGATGGCTCCTTCAAATTTCGAAACAACAACCTGACGACTATTCTCGGCCGGCTGCTCGACAAAGTACGCCCAAGCTTCGACCGTCACTCTCGTCGGGTTTAGGCTTGCGCTGTCCTGAACGGAAACATACGCATTCGTTCCGTTGAATCCGAGAGCTCTATAGATTTTACCAGAATTTTCTGTAACACCGCCGTTAATTGTTCCATGATTGTTCAATCCGGAGTCGTCTCTCACATTCCTGTTGATGATAACACCCCAACCTGCCCAACTTCCAGCATTGGTGGATGTCTTGAAAGATTTACTGCCCTCTGGTGGAACTATACCGGTATATTCTACATCAAAGCTTCCTTGATCCCCCTCCGACCAGGTCCAGACGACAGAATCCGTTGGAATTCCCGCATCTGTGTATACATCATAATATGTGTCCGCAAAATACGTCTGTGCAACTCCTTCGAGATCTCCTATCGATGGCTGATTGTTCCAAGTTATCGTTGATTCGCTCCAAGCGTCGTTTGAGACCCGGTAGACCCCGATCTCTCTGTTGGTGTCTCCCGATTCGACGCCGCCATCATCATATCTGTAAAGGAAAAGTTTTGCCCCAGTTATTGTCGCATCACTCGGAATCTGTGAAAGATCAAATTTGAGGAAAGATCTTCTGTACCATTCTGGATGCTGACCAGCGGCTGCAATATGGGATTCGCTCCCATAATTTGTGTTTGGCGTATGATTCTCTACCTTAGCATCAGCAACCGGAGAAAGCTTTACAGACCCATAAACTATTGTGGTCGCGGTACTCTGCGGGACTAGGAAAAGTTGCGGGGAAAGTGCAATTGATATTAACATTATGGACAGACAAACCGAGAGGATTTGAGACTTTTTGAACATCTCAACCTCGCTTTAAACTCAGATACCACTCATTTTAATTTTTTCGAAAGAAGTAGGTGTTTTCGCATTTTTAAGAAAATTTATTAAAAATCATGAAAATTTCAAAATCACAGCTATTATTAAGATTAAGACGATTACCGAAACCACGGCAACAACAGGCACAGTTGGAAATGGTTTCGGTTTCTCTACAATCAGCAGGCTGCTCAAACCATCGACAGAGATCGTGTGCTCGCCAGGCTCCTCGACGGATACTGTGAAATCTACTGTTGTTCTTTGTCCAGCCGCAAGCAACACTTCTCTCGTTTCAATCTGAACTCCGTCTATCTTCAGAGTTAGAGTGTAACTTCCAGAAATCGTTCCAACGTTTGCGACATCAACAGAAGCGGTCACTTGCTCACCTGGCCTGGCTCGATTTTTCGACAGCCGGAGATTTTCCACAGCAAATTCGGCTACCTCCTCCGAAACCGTTACTATTCGGGAGAATCCATCCACAGAAACCGTGTGGGTCCCAATCTGTTGTATCGAGAGAGAAAAGGTTACCGTTGCCGACTGACCTGGATTAAGCTCAACTTGTCTGTTGTCGATCTGTGTCCCGTTCAACCTCAAGATGACGTTGTAACTCCCGGCAATCGTTCCGAAGTTTACAACGCTAACCTGTACACTGAATGTTTCGCCCGGCCTGAGAGCCGATTTAGATATGCTGAGATTTTCCAGTCTGAACTGTGCCATTCCCACGATGTTCAAAATGGCGCTTAAATTATCCACGGAGATAGTGTGGGGTCCCAGCTGCAGAATGGATACTGTGAAAGAAACCGTTGTCGATTGTCCGGCTGCTAGATAGACAGTTAGGTTATCCACAACGTTGTTATCGACACGCAAAACTAACGTGTGTTGTCCATCTGCCGTGCCTACATTTTTCACAGTTACCTGAACAGTGACATTCTCGCCAGGAAGCGCGTTATCCTTAGATAGTTTCAAATTTTCTATCACAAACTGCGCAACATTCTCGGGCGGAGGTAGAGGTGGAGGCGGCGGGGGAGGAGGGATGTTTTCCGGCAAAACCGTCACCTGAACCTGAATAGGAATCTCTTGTGGGGCAATAACCGGCATGCAAAACAGAATGAGCATAAACACACTTGTTAAAATCGAGATCGCTCTTCTCATTTTTTCACCTTTTCTTTTCATCTGAAAGATATAAGTTTTTCGCCAATTTGCAAAAAAAAAGAAAAACGGCCCGGATCATCCGGGCCCTCTCGCTTATGGCTGTTGGGTTGAGAGCCAGATGTCATCCCAGAAGATGTCGGTTGATGGAACCGCAGTCGACGTTCTCTGAGCAGTTATGTAAATTCTTGCCCTTACCGCGTTCTCTGGAGCAGTAACTTGATAGGACACCTGTACCCAAGAGTCAAAAGCTGTTGCTGTGAAACCGCTGCCCGGTGTCTGTATGTAACCGCTATCGTTTTCCCAGTATGGATACCATCTCACTCTGAAGAATAATCTATAGTTCTCCGGAAGAGCTCCACCTCCAGGATTCACTATATAGTAGTATCCCACAAGGTAGTACGTCGCGCCCGGGGTGAAGTTTGTAATGTTGTCTGAAGTCACGTATGAGCCATAACTGGTTGCCAGCTGTGTCTGCTTCGCCGAGTAACTACCAGTTCTGGCGCGCTCACTAGATCTCGTCGAGTACGGTGGGGAGAACTGCCAGAAAGTGTCGTCCTCAAAGCTCGGGTTCTGAACCAAGTTCTGGGGTGATGGGGGTACTATCAGAGTTTCCACTCTTACGTAAAACGTGTTTGTGTAGTTTCCTGCGACAACATTGCTCGGTATGTCCAGCCTCCACTGTATCTGTCTCTGAACACTTTCTCCATATGAAACATTCTTCCAGACGTTCTCGTACGTCGTGCTCAAGGAGACTTCTTCTTCACCTATCGCTTTTGCCGCGCTCGCGGGTATTATATTTCCATTGGAGGTAAAGTTACCGGCCGCTTTGACTTTGATGGCGAAGTTCCGGTTTGAAGATACCGTCACAGTCATCGGACTCTGGGTTGCGTAAACGCTCTGCCCTTTGTAGCCGCTGAAGGAGAGGGTGTATGTGCTCAAAGACATCTCGAGGTAGACCTGAACCATAATCGCGTTGATATTCTCCAAATAGTTGTCTAAGCCAACGTTGTCTACTGCTCTAACATAAAGATCCCAAAATCCTGAAGCCGCGATCCTCGCAAGTTTCACCCGGAAGATTGCAGTGTATGTGTTTTCGGTCGGGTTCTCCTGAACTGACGAGTTGATGTTATCAATATAGTTCGCTCCAAGCGGACAGCTGAATCGCCAAGTTCCCGTGCTTTTCGAAGCCACCCATGTGTAGTGGTTTCTGACGTTGTCGGGTGCCGCGTTATCGAGAGAGTTTTCGTAGGCCATTAGATAAATATTTTCCAAGTTCATCTCGTTGTCGTAAACCACCACTACAATATTTGACCAGATGTTTGGAATTATCTCGACATTTTCTGGAGAAACCATGAGAACTGACGGTGGGTAGTATGGAATCTCCCAGATCTCTACTTCGACGTTAACCTGCTGCTCCTGATCCTGAGAGAGAACCGCCGGAATCATCGAAATGCTGATCAACAGTCCTAATAGAAGAGACACACTCTTCTTCATTAATTTTCCTCCAAGAGCAAATTGTGATCATTATTGTTTAAAACTTTTCGGTGCTGGACTTTTCCCCTTTTACTTATTTGATTAGGAAAAACTTGAAAATCGCGAAAATGGCGCCTCCAATGGCTATCACAACTCCCACGACCCAAAGTGGAAAACCTGAAGGAACCACTTCCACGCTCTCGCTGAGCCCGTCCACATTCACGGTGTGTGTTCCACTCTCATCGATTGACAAAGTGAAAAACACACATACAGACTCCCCCGCTGGAATCTCCAGAATTTTCTCATCTTTCTCGACGTTGTCAACAGCAAGCTTTATTGTTGTCTGCCCGGTCTCGTCACCGACATTTTTAACCCAGACATAAACCTTGAACTTTTCGCCGGGTGAAACTCTTCTCTTGGAAAGGCTCATGTTCTCGATGACGAAGACGGCCGGAGACCTCACAGTCAGCAGCAAGTTCTCCGACCACATTTTGCCGCCTCCGCTTACCGTCAGGCGCAGAGTGTACGTTCCCGCTTGGGCATTCGACCCAACCGAAACCGTCAGAGTTGATGTAAACGATGGAACTCCGGAAGACTGAGAAAAGGAAGCAGAGGAATCTTGAGGAAGACCGGTCACCGAAAGATACATCGGTAGTTTAATTCCCGAAAGATAACCAATGGTAATCGTGAACGTCACAGATTCGCCGCGAAGAACCGTCCTTGATCTCGGAGAGACCGAAAGAGATATCTGTGGCGGCTGAACATTACCGAGATAGAAAATGAATTTCCCGCTTTCCCTTCTGTTTCCCATGCGATCTACTGCAACAACAAACCATTCGTAGAAATTTTCGCCCAGTGCCGTGTTGTAAGTTGTGGCCGTCACATTTTCCACATTTTGTCCATTTATCCAGACTTCATAATGGGAGAGCCCAGAAATTTCGTCCGAGGTAGCCTGCCACTGAAGGATGGGTGACTCTGAGAGGTGCGAACCGTTCTCCGGCGAAATTAGAGAAAACTGAAGAGGTGGTGTGAAATCCGCTACAAAGGTTTTCACAAGGCCCATCACCACCTTCCCGCTGTTGTTGTCCATAGCGACTGCGCGGAATTCGTAGGTTGAATTTTCCATGATCCCCGAGACTATCGCCGAGAACCATTCACGCCAGCTCATTGTCCGTTTAGTGGTCTGGCTCCAAGAACCGCCCGCCGGTCTCCATTCCAACCAGACCACAGTTTCCTGGTTATCAAGATCTTCAAGAAAACCGGAAAGAAGAACCGAACCAGATTGAACAGCCAGAGGATTTCCTGTCGTTGAGATTATGGGAACCGCCTGTCCGTAAAAGGCGAAACTCGAAACTGATGGTGAGTGTGTTACATTTTCCGAGCGCAATGAAAACGTTACTCTCACAAATCTCGTCTGGGGAAGAGAGAGCGGAATTTTCTCAACACCTCCACTTAGAGTTATCCATCCGGTATTTTCCGCTGCCGTGGACCCGTCAAGTGAAGTCTCTACAAGAATCTTTACTTCTTCTCCCTGCGCGATCTTCGAGGATACTTCGAGAAATTCTAAAGACGACGTTTGGCCAAGATCGATCCAGTTTGAGATCCACTGACCGGATGTTTTGACTTCAGACAGCCCAGAATATAAAATCTTTATCTCGCTTTCAGACAGAGGTCTCCCGAAAACCATCACTTCATCGATCAATCCGTCGAAGCCCTCACCTCCTCCGGGTTGATTTCCAATTGTGAACGAATTGGTATTTGAATTCAACCTCCCGAAGGAAGCCGGAGCTTCCCCAAGTCGAACCGCGTTGTCTTTGTAAATTCTGATTTTGCTCCCATCCCAGACGGCCGCTATTAGACTCCACGAATTGTTTGGAAAGTTTTGATCGGGGACCTCAAGCGTGTACTTGTTTCCAGCAGAATCCCAGACCATAAACGCGGTTGTTCCCCTAGCGCTCTCATTCACTCTCAACAGATAAACAATGTCTTTTTTCACGATTTCTCCGTTGTGCGGCTTCGAGCGCGGATTTATCCAAGCAACTATCGAAAGCCCAGAGAGTCCTTCCAAGATATCTTTATCTCCGACCTCTACTCTCGCCGTCCCTCCGGGAAAATCTAAAGCTCCGCCGATCCGTCCAGTAACCCATGATGCGCCAATAACCGTCCCGTGATTGCCGTAGCCGCTAGAGTCGTAAGCGGTTGCCCCAGATCCTTCATCGAATTTCCACCATCCGATTGGATCGAGCTTTATCAATTCGATCCCACCATATTGTTTGATTAAGAGATTTCCAGAGGTTGATCCAATTGACCACTCCTCCTGCGTATCGACAGAAAGAAGACTCTCCCTTTCTCTTACTGGAGCTCTAGCCAATCCAACGTACATGTCCGCTGCGCCGTAGTAAAGATACCAAATATTATCAACTCTGACGAGACCTTCAGCGAAAACGCAATCCACGACCTGACCTGTCCTTTCCCAAGAGAACTCTGGTCGCATGAATGGCTCCTCGCATCTCGCCACAATTTTGGTCGGGTCTCTTAACGAAAAAATGACCCAGCCAACTCTCATCATTCCTCCCGAGCCGAGCGGAGCATCAAGCGAGTTGTAAAGGAGGAATATTCCATTTTGAAGAACGAACGGTGCTGGTCCGGGTTCTATTGTAAGAGCATCAAAATATCCCCCGCGCCTTCGCATAACGACACCCCCAAGTGTCCAGTCTGTCAAGTTTTCGGAAAAGGCGTAGTAGAGATCGCCACCTCCAGCTCCCGCCTCCAGATACATCCAATATTTTCCATTTATCTTCACGGGGACTATAGCGCCGGATTTTGTCCACAGGCTTGTGTCTCTGAACGCAAGTCCAACCTTTTCCCAATTTTCTAAATTAGCGGATCTGGCAAGGGCAAGCCTCGCTGTGGTCCCATCATAAGCCGTATACGTCATCCAGAAAGTTTCACCGATCTTCACAATTCTTGGGTCTTCGCATCCTCCACCGAGCTCATACCATTCTGTTGGAGCTATTGCTGGATTCGGTCTACGCTGCCAGTTTATTCCATCTGTGCTTGTGGCCATGCCGATTACGGAAGGTCCTCCATGTGAAGCCTGCGCCCTATAAAACATGTAGAAAACTCCATTGTGATAGGCAACAGCGGGATTATATGCGGCATACCCATCAAACCCGCTCCCACTTGGCCCAAAAACCGGAGAATTTTCCTTTACCCATTCGTTCTCGAAGAATGGGGGTTTCGACTCTGCCTTTTTCACCGGAATGTTTTCCCGCCGGTTTACCTTGAATCTCTCCGGAAATTCCCTGCTTGATCCATCCACACCAACCCAGACGCTCCAATTTCCAGGAGATGCTTTCCTATCAAGTTTTACTCTAAATGTCCATAGACCGGTGGAAACAGAGGATTTTGACGGATCGATATATCCAAATCCTGGACCTACCTCGGAGAACCCTTCACCCGACCGCCATCTGAATGTGTAGTGCTCCTCCAAGGAATCCCGAGCTTCAGGAGAAACTCCAGCTTTGTATAACTTGAGCAGAACCTCACTCGCGTTACCCGAAATCTGAACGCCTACGGAAAACCACACTTCCGGATCTATGTTGTCAAGAATTATTATCGCGGATATCTGTGGAGCTGATTGCGCAAAAACAGTTGCTTCCGAAGTTGAAGCGATAAGAGTAAAAGCAGCTAAGAAAAAGACGAGTATCCTCCCGGACTTCAAATCCGTCATCGTCTTCACTCGATTATTTTAGTAATTCGCTTTATCTCTGGATCTGTGAAAACATCGTGCTCATCGGTGCTAGTTGTGGAAAACTCAGAAACCACAGCTCCCTTCGGTCCAGCCTGGAACCAGTGCAACGTGTTTGGCGGAATTGTATACTGATCGCCAGGCTTCAGCACTATCTCATGTCTGGCTGTGAAATACTTTTCTCTTCCCTTAGGAATCTTGGCATGAATCTTTGGAGAAGGCTCGCCCGGCACGTAAAGGTATACTTTGCCCCAGCGACATCTGAAGGTCTCCATTTTTCCTGGTCTCTCACCAACTGGCGGATGTCTGTGCTCCGGACAAGTCTGATGGGGAAATAGAATCAACTCTTTCGCGCAGTAATAATCGTTGTTCACATAAACAACAAGCTGGAGTCCTATCCTCTCGACATCATTGAGACCGAAATCTGCAACCTCCATTTTTTCCTTTTCTTCTTTTGTCAGAACGATTCCCGCCTGTTTGAGAAGCCTCAGCGCCCGGTCCCTGTACCTTCTCCATTGTTCGCGAGTTATTGCCAACTATATCGCCTCCCTAACTTTTCACTCATTATCAATTAAAGCTTTCCGGTAAATTCTGAATTCCTTAATAAGAAACCTAATGAGCTTCTTCCTCCTCCATTATCGCCATCATGAAGTATCTATGGAGGAGAACGTAGATAACCAGCAGAGGCAAAACGGTCAGAATCGCACCTGCCATAAATAGATTCCACTTGGCGAGTCCTCCCATCATTCCGAAGAGTCCTACAGTCACGGGCATCGCCTGAGACTCTACTCCACCGAGAACAAGACCAAAGAGAAAGTCGTTCCAAATCGAAGTGAACTGATAAATCATCACGGAAATGATGGCTGGTTTAGACGCCGGTAGAATTACCTTTCTGTAGATTTCCCAGTCGCTCGCTTTTCTTTTCTTCAATTCCCTTATTTTTTTGTCTGGAATGTGCGTGTAGAAGTTTCTAAAGAGAAGTGTGCAGATCGGAATTCCGTAAACTGTGTGAACGAAAACCATGCCGGGAAGAGTATACGTGAGATTCAGTTCGCTCATCGTCCTGAAAAGGGGAAAGACAATCGTCGTGTAAGGTAGGAATGTTCCTGCGACCAAAACCATGAAGAGCAACTCCTTATACCTGAACTTCTGCTTGGAGAATACATAACCCATCCAAGATCCTATGATTATAGAGCAGAGAACCGCACCTGTCGTGAAGACTAGACTGTTGAGTAGTGGTCTCCCGAGTTTTTCTATGGCTTCTCCGTAAGCTTCCAAGGTCGGACTCCGGGGTGGCGCGAGCGGATTTGTGGTCCCTATTTCCGCCCAAGGCTTCAAAGAAGTGACTAAAGCGACCCAAATTGGGAGAAGGAAAATGAAGGTTACCACTATCAGAATCGCGTATATCAAAAGTCTTTTCCAATTCTTTTTGATATAATTCAAAACTTTCGCGATCATCTATGTCCCCTGTATGAGAACCAGACGTATGGGAGAACTATCGCCAAAACTATTCCGACGAGAATGTTACCAATCACTGCCCCGTAGGCGACGTTCATTTTCTGGTAAGCTTCCACATAAACCAAAATTGGGAGGGTGTAGTAAGAGCCTGGAGGATACCCCCGAGCCATCGTCCACAGGAGATCAAAGGATGCTTTGAGAACAAAAACGAAGATGACCACCGCACAACTCAGCAGAGGTATTCTCAACCTTGGAAACTCGACTTTCCAGAATATCTGCCACCAGTTCATCCCTTTTTTCCTTGCATTTTCTATTTCTTTTCTCGGAACAGATTTGAGACCGGCCAGCAAGACCAACGCAGAGTAACCTGAGAACTGCCAGATTATCGGAATCAAAACTGAAGCGAGTATTGCGGATGAGCTTATCCAGTCGCGAGCAAAGAAACCCAATCTTATCGACCTCAGAAGTGAGTTTATCGCACCATCCGGCTGAAACATCCAAGACCATATGACCCCAGTCACAACGAGTGAGAATGCAAACGGAAGTAGGAAGATTATGGTGAATATTTTTATCCCCTTTACTCGCTGGTTGAGCAAAAATGCGAGAAATAGTCCTGCGGCAAGACAAAGCGGAATTGCGGAGAAGAGAATGAACGTGTTGAGAAGAGATCTCCCGAAGAGATCGCTTTTTATTACGGCAGAGTAGTTGCTGAGACCCACAAAATTGTACGAGGGAATCGCTCCCTTCCAATCGGTGAAGGAAATCACAACGTTCCAAGTGACCATTCCGTAAACGAAGTAGGCTGCCAGAACAAAGAGAACCAACACGGTTAGGAGTGTTGTTCTCTCCAAGAATCTCCCTCTATCAGACGATGTCCCACGATATCGTGTAGGTTCCGGAGCGTATCAGAGAAGCGATTGTTGATGCCGAAGCGCTCACATTCTGGAACTCCACAAACTCGCTTATCTTCGGGTGAAGGTCGTACAGGATTTCGTTCGGAATGGCTATCCCGTGAGTGAAGCTCGGATAAAACTTAGTCTGCGGATTCCTCAGAGCAGAAGCCGCGTTCCTCGCATAACTGTTGGTGTATATATTGTCTGGAACATCACGATAGGGGGAAACCGAACCTTTGACCGGGTTGAAGCTTGATTGAACCTCTAATGTCGTGTAAGAATAAACCCACCTTAGACCTCCAATCACATTACCTTTCTTCGGAACAACAAAACCGTCAACCACTAGACCAAACAAGTTTTCCGTTCCTGGCGCCAAAAAGATGTCGTACTGAACTCCAAGCGTCCATCCTCTCTGCTCGAAGTAAGCGTTGGCCCAATCGCCATGCACGTACATCGCAACACGACCGTTAAAGAGCTGACCGCAAGCCTCCGCCCAATTTCTAGCACGGTGATCATCTGGAACATAACTCAAATATCTTTTGAATAACTGGAGGATTGGCTCCAGCTCTTCCGCCGTAACCGTTCCGTTTATGAACTTCTCATAGGTTTGTAGGCTATATCCAGCCATTATTGTTTCAAATATTTGGGTGGCAGCCCAGTCAGTCCCCATTCCGTCACCAACCTCTAGCGGATAGATGTTCAGACCTCTCTCTTGTGCCCTCTGCTTGATTAAGTCACATAGATTGAAGAATTCTTCCCAAGTTCTAGGTGGATTCGTCATATCTATTCCGAGTTGCTGTAGGAGTTGCTTGTTGTAGAAAACTACATTCGTTCTGTGTACCCCAACTGGAACCAAATAGTAATTCCCATCAAGCTTGCACATCTTCTCTACTATAGCCGGTACACGTTCGGCAATGTTCGCATACTCCCACAGATCGTTAAGATTTCTCAGATAGTATCCTCCGTATCTAGCTGTTTCGTAGCCGGGATGAGACTGGAAGGAACCCGGAATGTTTGTCCCGGCCACAAGAGAGGGAAGAATCCTCGGCGGCATGTTTCCACCGGCGCCTCCGGGCACGGGGACGGGCGTGAGAGTCATGTTCGGATAAAGCTGTTCCATCTTGTTCTTAAGAACTCTAAAACCTTGTTCCTCGACATCTATTGTCCACCAGTGGGCTACGCTCACGTTTCCACTTGCCTGATAATTTTCCACAATTTCTTGAACATTCTCAGTAACTTCTGCCGGTCCTTCACGTCTCGTCACGACCAAAACCAATCCAGCAATTACAAGAATACCTATGACCACTGCGAGTATTTGCGTTATCTTCAAGTTTATCTCCTCCTTCCTTTTTTCATTCTAAGCACATAAAAACCAAACGCTAAAACAATGAACGCTGCTACTGATATAATTGCAATGATGAATGTTGAGCCGAGGCCCGGTGTTCCTACAACGAAAGACGCCTGAAAGTTCTCAAGATCGATGGTATGCGTTCCCAAGGACAAAGCATGCGAGTAAATGTTAAACACCACCGGAAGGGATTCCCCAGGCTGAAGAGAAACAGTTCTTGAATCCACAACAATCCCATCAAGCTTTAGCTGCAGGGTCTTCTCCACCACTCTCGAGCTCTGGTTAGTAACGGTGACCTTAACTTTCAGAATGTCTCCTCGAGAGATGGAATTCGCCGATAAAGAGAAATTACTCAGAAGGATGTCGGAAACGGTAGAGCTAGACATGGAGGGTGGAGGCTCGCTCACGCCCCAGCTCGTGTTTGGATTTGGCCCCATCCAAAGCTCTAGCGTTCCTCCATTTATTATTTCAGAATGCCAGAGCCAAGCTCTTTCAAGTGGCTGCCCATTGAGTTTAGCTGATTGAACGTAAATGTTCGTTGGTGAATTGTTGTAAACGATTATTTCAAACTTTTTGTTTTGACCGTAAAAGCTCGGCAGATTTATCGTTATCTTGTCAAAAATGGGGCTTCCGATGACATACGTGAGACTAGGTGGACAAACCGGATAGAAACCCATAGAACTGAAAATAAACCACGCTGACATCTGACCGCAATCATCATTTCCGGGTAGACCGTGGGGACCGAGCCGATATCTCGTCTCCAGAACATTTCTCACCCAGTATTGTGTTCTCCATGGAGCTCCCGCATATACAAAGAGATAGGCGATGTGATGGCTCGGCTCGTTGCCGTGCCAGTAGTATCTCACCCTTCCCTGTTCCGTGAATCTGTTATCCGCAAGAAGAGAAGGTTCTTCGCTTTTTTCGAAGAGTCTTTCCAGCTTTCCGATGAAATTCTCCTTCCCCATTACGTCTATTAGCCCCTGAACATCGTGCGGAACGAACCAAGTGTACTGCCACGGATTTCCTTCATTTGGTTGAGTTATATATGAGTAATAGCCCCGCGGGTCGAAGGGTTCTTCCCAGGTCCCATCGGATTTTCTTCCTTGAACATATCCTTTGTAGGGATTGCCGGGTTCGCCTGGAGCTTCCGGATTGTAAACATTCCTCCAGTTTGTTGCACGTTGCATGAAGTATCTATAATCGTTGTCCTTCCCAAGAGCTTTTGCGAGTTGTGCTATACACCAATCGTCGTAAGCATACTCTAAGGTCAGGGAAACAGATTCGCGGTATCCCCTATCGGTCGGACAGTAACCGAGAGTCATGTAGTCTTCAATTCCCGTTCTTGCCTCATAGAACGGAGGTGGACTCTGAGTAGCGTTCTTCACCATGGCCTCATATGCCTTCTGAACGTCGAAGTCCGTTATTCCCTTTAGATACGCCTCAGTCACCAAAGAATCTCCGTGAGTTCCGATCATTATACTCGAATAACCAGGGTTGGGCCACTTTGGCATCCACCCTCCCTGTTCGTACATGGCAACCAGAGAACGCATCATATCCCTAACTCTTTCCGGAACTAGGAAAATTTGGAGAGCGTGCAGGGCCCTGAAGGTGTCCCACATTGAAAAATCATTGTAGAACTCCCAGCCGTCGCATGTATGCACACGTGCGTCAAAAACGCTGAAATATTTTCCGTATTCGGATGAGACCCTGGGAAGGAGAAGTGCATGATAGAGCGCCGTGTAGAATTTTATTTTATCGGCGTCTGTTCCACCCTCAACTCGGATCATGCTGAGAAGCTGGTTCCACTTCTGTCTAGCCTGCTGTCTAACACCATCGAAGTCCCAACCAGGAATTTCAGCTTGCATGTTGTAACGAGCCTGCTCAACGCTTATGAATGAGATGCTCGCTTTCACGTAAACAACTTCTCCTGCGCTTACGGGGAAAGATACCCAAGCACCAGAATTGTATGCGCGCACCTCAGTGTTGCCAGGATTTTTTGTGGAGCCCTGATATGTTCCCCACGAAGTAAACTGCTTGCTGAAGGTAACAACGTAGTATCCTTTGAATTCACCAGTTGGGGCTCTGTATAAACCGACGTCAGAATATCCGACAATCTCATTGTTTTCAGGTATTATCTTAGACCAACCTGTTCCTAAATGCGTGTCTATCAAAATGTGAGCATTGCCCGAGTTTTCGAATGTAAGCCTAAGAAGACCGACGCGCATAGTCGAGGTGACTTCTACTCGAATCCCATAGTCATCGAATGTGACCGCATAATAGCCGGGGGTTGCGATCTCCGTTTCGTGCCTTATCCTCGAGGATCTCTCCGGACCTGTTTTGACCTCGCTCCCGAACATCGGCATGATCGTTATGCATGCATAATCAGACATGCAGGAGCCGCTCGGGAAGTGCGATCCCCTTATTCCTGCTATTTCCATCGTGTCTGCTGGCTTCCACCTTCCTCCCTCCTCGATGAATATGTATTCATATGGATAGGAAATGTCTGAGGCCTGCTCCTTTCTCACCGGATCCCATGTTGTCATTGCGAAAGGAACAGCGGCGCCTGGACTTGTGTGACCATGACGAGTTCCGATGAAAGGATCTACATAATCAACCGGATCCGTGCCACGCGGAGAAGTGAGCCAAGGAACAGATGCAGATGCAGAGCTTATAAAAATAAGAAGAAAAATCGTCATAACGACTAGACTTCTCCCGAATTCTCTATTCATCTAGAATTCCCCTCCCAGTATCCTTCTCATTCTCATTTTTCGGAAAGGTATATAAAGATTTTTGACTCTTGCTGAAAAAAGAAAAAAGAAAGAAAAAGGAAAAGGGCTAGGATTAGGCCGAAACTCTCACGTAGAATGTGTTCGTGTAGTCTCCTGGAACTGCGTCGGCAGGTATGTCGAGTCTCCACTGAATCTGCTTCTGAACATCTTCACCGTAGGAGACATTGCTCCAGACTGCT
>JAWBCC010000008.1 GCA_038823825.1 Candidatus Hadarchaeales archaeon
CCTCCGAGACTGAGCATCCAGTTGTGTCTATGTAGGCTGATCCTAGCGGACAGCTGAAGCTCCACGTTCCTTCACTCTTCGTGGCCTGCCACGTGTAGTGGTTTCTCGTGCTGTCTGGGTCGCCACTACCCAGAGAACTCTCATAAGCCATCAAAGTTATGCTTGAGAGGTTCATGTCTTGGTCCGTTATCACCACTGTCACTGTCTGCCAAGTGTAGGGAATCCACTCGGTTACCGCTGGTACGGCGCTCTGAACTATCGGCGGGTAAGGAACAACAGTCACCGTTGCAGAGCCAGAGACTTCTCTTTCCTCCGCAGATATAACTAGAGGGACCGCGCTGACGCTGAAAGTCAATAGGATGAGAATCAGCAGTGAAGCGATCTTGCTCCTCATCGTCTTCCCCCTTCACTCGACTCTCACGTAGAATGTGTTCGTGTAGTCTCCTGGAACTGCGTCGGCAGGTATGTCGAGTCTCCACTGAATCTGCTTCGCCACGTCTTCTCCGTATTGAACATTACTCCAGACATTCTGATATGCTGTGCTCAAGGAGACAGTTGTCTCGCCTATCGCCTTCGTTGCGCTCGCAGGCATCGTGTCAGCGCCCTTCACCCAGTCACCTGCAGCCTTTACCTTTATATCGAAGTTTTGGTTACTCGTGACTGTGACAGTCATTGGACTCTGGCTCGCATAGACGCTTTGCCCCTGCATTCCTAAGAAGGTGAGCGTATTTGTGCTCAGAGCCATCTCTAAGTATACCTGAACAGTTACAGCATTAGCGTTCTCCAGATAATCGTAGAGATTTGTATCGTCAGTTGCGCTCGCATAGAGATCCCATGTTCCTGGAGCAGCTGTCTTTGCAACTCTCACCTTGAATGTCGCCGTGTATGTCTTTGTGTTTGCATCCTCCGAGACTGAGCATCCAGTTGTGTCTATGTAGGCTGATCCTAGCGGACAGCTGAAGCTCCACGTTCCTTCACTCTTCGTGGCCTGCCACGTGTAGTGGTTTCTCGTGCTGTCTGGGTCGCCACTACCCAGAGAACTCTCATAAGCCATCAAAGTTATGCTTGAGAGGTTCATGTTGCCATCCCAAACTGTCACTGTGACTGTGGTCCAGACATATGGTGTCCAAGCTGTGTCCGCTGGAACCACGCTCTGAACGTCTGGCGTCCACGGATACTCAGAGATGCTAGCCGAACCGCTCAGATAGCCGACCGTCGGGTTAGTTTCTTCACTTCCGACAGTCGTGACTGGATCCGGACCGAGATCATTGTATCTCCTGACGAAGAACCAGTCGTAGTAGTAGGATGAAGTTCCTCCACCATTCCAGACTCTCAGCTTGTATTTATCGATATACCATCCTCCCTCCTCGGGTGCCCAGTCTCCAAACTGCCAATCTCTGACGTTTTCAAGCAATTCTCTGTAGTTCGCGTTGTCTTCTCCGAAGTAGAAATTCACGTTTATCCATTCCTTTTGTCCATCAGGCCCATGAAGAATTATCTGCCCGATGTACCACTTATTCCCTTCAACCAATTTCTGTCCCCACGTTCCATCAACGAAAAACTTGAAGTCTCCATCGGCTTTGAAAATCCCCGCCATCTCCTTGATTCCCCAACCTGGACCCTCTAGGCAAACTCCTCCTCTCCACGTCGAGGCGTTCTTTATTCTGAACTCAATGATTCTTCTGGTGTTCAGATAACCAATACCCTGTCCCGGACCATGTTCAATAAAAGCCTCCTGGTCGTTGTAATCCTCGAGCCTTAAAACATACCCGAAGACATCGACACCAGTGCTGCTCCTTCCCCATTTGGGAGAAAGCTGATCCAAACTTGTGTAGAGGAAATCATCGAAGAAGAGGAAGACGTCGTCACCGTTTTCAGCGCTCGTTGCGTACGGATTTCCATAATACATGTAAATTGAGTCGTCAGTGTTCTGCAGTCTGCGTACCCACGCCACGTTCAGATAACCGCTTTCATTCCTCTCGATCCAATAGGGCAGCGGGTCTCCAGTCTCGTCTTCGATGAATCGGATGCTTGGATACATGCTCTTAGGAATGTCCGACGGGATAACGATCTTTATCTGGAAGTTTTCTGGGTGGCTCCCGCTTATCGTTATTTTTCTCCTGTACGGCCATGCGTCGTTCCACCAAGTAACTTGGGCACTAACTGCAGAAGATGTCACGAGAAGAATCGCTGGAACCATCGCTGTGATCAAAAGTGCGCTGAGGAAAACTGCAAATCCCTTTCCTATCTTAACTCTTTTCATTCTATCTACCTTTTTTTTGCAATAAAGACTTCTTACTATGTCATAAAAAGTTTTCGGTGATTTAAAAACCTTTAAAATCCTGATTTCAAGCCAAGCCAGCCGAAAAATTCTCATTTTAAAACGATAAACTTCAGAAGCATTACCACAACGGCCGCGGCACAAACGATTCCAATCGCCAAAACTACCGGAAGTGAAACACCCTCTTCAACGACTGTGAGTATTTTGCTCAAGTTCCCTACGGAAATCGTGTGTTCCCCAACTTCCTCGATTTCGATCGTAAAGTTCACCGTGGTCGACTGAGAGGGATCCAAACTAACATTTTTGCTCTCGACTAGAACCCCATCTACTTTCAGCATGACAAGATAGCTGCCTGTCTCGTCTCCGATGTTCTTGACGATAACTGAAACTGTCACTTTTTCCCCGCGTTTTACCTTATCTTTTGACAGCGTTAGGTTCTCGAGGATGAAGTTTGCACCCATCCTTCCAACGAAGAACGTTGCACTCAGACCGTCAACAGAAACCGTGTGCTCCCCAAGTTCCTCGACGGAGATCGTGAAGGTGACGGTCGTTTTCTGCCCAGCCCCGAGCGTCACCTCCCTGCTCTCAACTTCTACTCCATCTACTTTGAGAACTAACGTGCGGGATCCTGCCGCCGTTCCAACATTTGCAACATCCACAGACACTGTGATGTTTTCGCCGGGCTTGACGTTTTCCTTCGAGAGTCTGAGATTCTCAACTACGAATATCGGGACATTTTCTGCTGACGGTGTGAGCGCCAACGAGAGTCTGGCTATCTCAACAAATCCGACTCCGCTTGAAGAGGGTCTCACAAATGAATACTGCCCGGCCGAGAGTCCGAGCTTGTTGTTGATCGGTATCAACCCTTCAATCCAAACAGTTGTGAGTCCGCTCAACGGAATCGTGAAAGCGAGTGTGGTCTCGTTCTCTCTGACAAGAGTGAAGGTCTTCGTGTCAAATAGTTGACCGTTGACATAGAGTTTTACCCACCCGCTCCCATCATGGCTTCCAACATTTCTAACCTTGAGAGAGACGGTTGCCTGCTGCCCCAGAACGGTGGCCGTCAGATCTCTGTATTCAAACTCCGGACCGTAGTAGGCAACTGCAAGCCCCGTGCTCGTGTCGTTCGCCCCGTAATAGCAATAGAGCCAATTATCTACTAAAATCGTCTGACCTGGAAAGTTCGGTCCGTCATTCCAAGCTGCTCCCGTCGCTCCGTTTGGCGCCTTTCCGTAGTAAACCGGAATGAAAGGAAGCGTTGAAACCTTCAAAAGCCTCCATGGCTGTGATCCGTCAAAGATGGCTTCCGCGATCGTCGCCTCCGTGCCACCGACATAGCCTTCAAGAGTAGACGCACATATCAGCACCCTGATGTTACCATCCGAATCTACGAAGGCATCACCTACTGGATTCTCCGAATCTCCCCAAATGTTGTTGCCAGCTGGAACCGTACCTCCACCGGTCACGATCCAGTTTGACTGTTCAAGATTGTTCGTGAAGATTACCCCTCCACCCTCTTTGTACCCGATGAATCTATACGTCTGTCCGCCATAGGTGACTCTTCTTCCGCTTGGCCAAGCATCTAAGTCTAAAATCGCCACAACCTTGTGCTGTCCGTATTGATCGTGAACCGCGATCACCCAAGGGGAGCTCCAGTTTATGCAGTCCGTGCTCCACGCCATCCTTCCCTGCGAAGTGTCTACGTTCGTGTACTCGGCATAAAATCTTCCATCTACGTAAAGAAGTTCTGGATCCTCGGGTCGACCGTCAGTTATCACGGCGCTTGGATGCTTTGTCCAGTGAACACCATCAGTACTTGTGGCAAGACCTATGTTGCTGTTTGGCGGTCCTTCCGGCGGGGCTGGTATCGGATTCCCCCTGTAAAGCATATAGAACGTGCCATTGACATATGCAACTCCCGGGTTGAAAGCTCCCATCTGATCCCACGTTCCTTGAGTTGGTGTAAGCACGGGATTCCACGGGAGATCTACTCTCCACCTGTACGTCCAAGTGTCCAAGAAAGAGAAACTGAAGTTGTCAAACCTAGCCGGGCCGCGGGAGAGAATCAAAGGATATCGTGGATAGTCGGTATCTACAACCGTCCTTACTCTGGCCAGTTCGAAACCCGTAACTTCCTGCACGTAAGCCATCACTGTTTTAGATCTTCGAGAATACTCCAGAACCAGCCTATAAGGTGTTCCCTGCTGAAGAAAGCCCGTTCCCGCCCACTCAACTTTCCATATGTATTCTCCTCCCACCTGCTCTTCTGCCCACACGAGACCACCGATCTCGTCCCTCTTCCACCATTCATAGGGAGTGACGTCAAAGATGGAATAACCAGCTTTTCTGGCCACTATAAGGTCTCCGGCTGCCGTGTCAACATATGCAAATACCCATATTCCGTTATCCGACGCAAACCCCACGCCGGGCATCGGGTTTGATGAATCTAGAACAAAGATCACGGAAACTCTTCCTTCCTCTTCGCCGAGCATCACATCATTTCTGTAAGCATAACCAATCCCGGTTCCAGTGTATTGCAAAGATCTAGTTCCGTAGATCGCATTGGTCGTAAGTTGCATTCCGCTGACCGAATAGTTTGTTAATGCTTGCTCGAAGCCGTCCACAAACTCTCTTCGTGGATATTCCGGTGGATTTCCAACACCAAAGATGAAGGTGTTCTCCGATCTTTTTCTTTCTCCTCCGGCTCCAACTGCTACGACCCACCACTCGTGAACACCGGCTGAAACATTTGAGAGCACAACAGTGTTTGAAGTTGTGTTTTCTACGTTGACACCATCTATCCAGACCTCATACCGCTGGACTTGCATATCTGGAGCATTCTCCCAAACCAAGACAACTGGTGGGGATGAAATCCAAGCACCGTTTGGTGCTGTGAGGGTGAATGGTCTCACCGTAACAATGGAGAAAGTGAAGATTTGTGAGCTTCTAGAATTCCCAGCCTTGTCAAGAGCCACAACATACCAACTGTACGTTCCGGCCTGCAGTTGCAGGGTGTGAGAAGTCAATGTCGTGGTCGCAACTTTCGATCCATCAACCCAGAGCTCATATCCTGCGAGACCCGTTTGCGCATCCGAACTGTTCTCCCAACTGAACGTTACGTTCGTTGAGGTGAGAATTGCATTGTTTTCAGGTGAAATCAGATTGAAGGGAGCGGGTGGTATGTTGTCCTCGAGGATGGAGAACCTGAACACGCTTGAGTAAATTTTGTCTCCGTTATCGAGTACAGCTACGATTTGCCAATTGTGATCTCCTGTCGACACGATTTTAGTATAACTAGTTGACGTGGTGTTCTCGATGTTTGAACCATCGAGCCAGATTTCATAGTAGAGGAGATTTCCTTCCGTAACCCACTGTGGACTGTTTCTGAGGGTCCCGTTTCGATTATTCCCCGATGCATCAAAAACGGTGCTTCCGCTTCCCTCGTCCATCTTCCACCAACCAAACAAATCGGTATTGTCAATTGGCTTGCCCAGCCAGAGGTTTTCTATCTCCGCTTGAGATAGAGCTCGCCTGTATATTCTGAAATCGTCAACGGCTGCGTTGACTGGATAGTTTTGACCAAGTCCCACGCCGACAAGATTTGCGCCTGGATTCTGCGTAGACCAATCTCCTATCGAGGTTGGAACCCCGGATGTGAGCTCTCTGAGCAATCTGTTGTCTTCATAAACCGCCATCCTCACTCCACGCTGGAAGACTATAGTGTAGAGATGCCACTCACCCACTGGTGGTGTGTAGTAGGTCGGAAGTTTTATCTCGTTTAAATTCTGGTCTCTTACCGTGAATCTTAGACCCTCGCTTGTGCTTTCGTAGTTGAGCTGGAAACCAGTCCCAAGTGAAAAGTCAATGATTTTATCATGGTCTGCAACAGGCGGCTGAGCATTAAATCTCACCCATATGCTCGCGGTGAAATCTATAGAACCAGAAAGCTCTGTGAACTTCGGGAACTCTATATGCGGCTTCGCGGAGGGATTGTTGAAGTTGATGTACGTCCTTTT
The DNA here is from genome assembly GCA_038823825.1 of Candidatus Hadarchaeales archaeon. Taxonomy (NCBI): domain Archaea; kingdom Methanobacteriati; phylum Hadarchaeota (SeqCode); class Hadarchaeia (SeqCode); order Hadarchaeales (SeqCode); species Hadarchaeales archaeon (SeqCode). The sequence goes on from JAWBCC010000008.1 coordinate 6,298, forward strand.
GATGACACCTGCGTTCTCCCAGACAAAAGTCACCCTGTTATCGTAAAGTTGAGCGTTGTTCTCTGGCTTTAAAAGGTTGAAGGATTGCTGGGAGACGGAAAGCATTGCCATCAATAACGCAAAAAGAGCCGGAAGCATGAGGACAAGGCAGAACTTGGAAAGATGTTTCATGTCGTCATCCTCTGCGTTTTTACGACCGCGATTGAAACCGCGACAAGAATTATCAGGATGGCTACAATTATTGCAGCAACCAGCTGGAGACTCAGACCTTTCTCCCGGACTTCTCCTCTAAAGTTTACACCAAATGTTCTCACTATCGTTGCGCCGGTTATGTTTTCCACATTCTCGGCTTCTCCGGCCAGCGCACATTTCACATCGAGCGAGAACCAGAATGTTCCGGGCGCCTTCGCCTTGACTTTCACCTCAACTTGCCCCACGGCCCCTTCGTTGGGGGAACCGTTTTCAACTAGAATCGCGCTGGGATAAGAGACAACAACCGTTCTATTATCACAGTTGTCTGAAATCGTGACGGCCAAAGGTTGCGGATAGTAGTTAATCACGGTTATCCTGAAAGTGTTCTCTTGCCCCTCCTTCAATGATAAGTTGTCGAGGTATGGAGGAAAGCTGATCGCCACGCTCGCCGTTGACATTCCTGACGCTAGAAGGGAAATAGCAAAAGCGAGCGGGAGCAGGGATGCATACATCACAACTCTCATAGACTTCTATACGAATTCTCCCATGTTGTTTTAAAAACCTTTCGCTAGTCTCTGTTTTCTTCAAATTGTCCGACTACGCGAAGATGAAGAACTTTAGTATGATTATTATCACCACTGCTACCGCGACAGCTATCGCAGCAGCCACTGTCCAAGACACTGCCGGACCCGGTGCGGGAGGTGTTTCAACCGTGAGAGTTATGGTCGCGGTGTGCGTCCTGCCACCACCACTTGCAGTCACTGTTAACGTGTAAACTCCGGGTTCTGCCACCGGAGTTGCGGTTATCGTGAGCGTCGATGTGAAAGTTGGAGTTCCGGACTGCGGCGAGAAGGATGCGCTCACTCCTCCCGGAAGTCCAGAGATCGAAAGCGAAACTTCCTGCGAGAATCCTTGGATTGCTGTTATCGTGATCGTCACTGTCTTGTTTTCACCATGTTTAATCTTGATGTTCTCTGGCGAGACCGAGATGGAGAAGTCACCGGCCGTTACCGTGAACGTGTGGGAGACGGGTGATGAATAGTTACCGGCGTTGTCCTTTGCTCTGACCTCAACCGTGTAAGAACCGGGCGCAAGGTTGGATATCGTGAAAGAGAAGGAAACCGTTTTACCTTTTGTAATCGAAACATTTACCCAGTTGCCGGCGTTCACTCTGTACTCGACGGCGACGACTATTGTTGTCACATCCGTTGCAGTTCCGGAATATGAAACCGAGGTTTCACTCGTGGTGCTCGGCGGAGTCTGCGTGAGGGAAACTGTAGGCGGAACCGTATCAACGATAAACCAGGAGGTTGACCAAGCGCTCGCGTGGCCGGCTCCGTCAACTGCTCTGACTCTCCAGTACCACTTTCCATCGGGCAGGGCGTTCTCCAGAACATAGTTTTCATTAGTTAAGTTGTCCCTCGTCAGGAATGGTGAGGTGAAGTTTTCATCGTTGTCTATCTGAATCTCGTATTTTATTCCGGACGGATCCACCACGCGCTGCCAGATGAGCGTTGGAGTGTTGTCGTTCGTATTCTCACCCGTGATCGGCGAGACTATCGTTGGAGCAGATGGAATCGAATTGTCAACACCAAAAGACCAGATGGATGACCATCCGCTCTCCAGACCACTTCCGCTGACAGCCTTGACTCTCCAGAAGTACAACCCTTCCGGAAGTGCTATCGGTAGTGTGTAGAAGTTGTCGATCACGTTAACGTTCTCATGAACTAGCGGCGATGAGAACGTGTTTTCGTTGTCAACCTGAACGACATATTTTATTCCGCTTGGGTCTACCACAGCAGTCCATCTGAGCGTCGGTCTGTTCTCCTCTATCCATGAACCATTTGCCGGCGCGATTAGAGATGGTGTGGCCGGAGGAGCGGCTACTACCCTGAAGCTCCAGACCGATGACCAGCTACCCTCGTTACCGGCATTGTCCCTCGCCTTCACGCGCCAGTAGTAAACATTGTCCGGAAGAGCTGGTGAGACTTCCCAGTAATTATCAAAGACCCAGGCGCTGGTTCGAACAATGTTCGAGAATCCGTTGTCTGTTGCGACCTGAACTTGGAAGCTCAGCGGAAGAGAATTCTCAAACGGGACTTGCCAAGTCAGTCTAGGTGTGTTGTCGCTGGTGTTTTCGCCGTTGGTTGGAGAAACTAAAATCGGTGCGGCTGGGGGTACTGTGTCCACTCTCACACACCAGATAGCAGACCATGGACCTTCATTTCCAGCATTATCCTTCGCTTTCACGCGCCAGTACCAGAGTCCATCTGGAACATTATCTGCAGTCATGCTTGTATTCTCGGTCCATGTTCCATAGTTTTCGTGAGAGAAATTAGAAACATCGCTGAACGATATATAATACTTGATTGGCAGTGAGTTGTCGCTTACCGCGGACCATACAAAAGTTATCGTTGTGTTCTTCGTCTTTAGACCATTCTCTGGGGAGATAAGCGTCGGAGCTGGCGGAGCAATAGTGTCTACCCTAAACCTCCACACCGATGACCATGGGCCTTCATTTCCGGCATTGTCCCTAGCTCTCACCCTCCAGTAGTATACACCGTCCGGAAGGACTGGAGTTATTACGCTGGAAGTACCTGTTGTTGACCAAACCGTAAGGGTTGTTGTAAAGACCAGCGGGGCTGTGAATGTGTCCTCGTTGTCGACCTCTATCGTGTAGACGACCGGGAGAGAGTTCTCAAAGACATTGTTCCAGACGAGAGTAGGCGTGTTGTCATTCGTGTTCTCTCTATTCGCAGGAGAGACCAACACGGGGGGAGCCGGCGGAACAGTGTCGAGCCTGAACCATCTTATGTTTGAAAAATCAGACATGTTTCCAGCATTGTCGATTGCTGCGGAAATCGCATAATACACTCCATCCCTCAAGAGCGGGGAATATTGCACGAATGTGATGCGTTGGATCGTGCCGTCGGGTGCGCAATTTATTGTTAACTCCACTATAACAGAACCCGACTGATACCGATGAATTACTTGGGACGGATAGCCTGAATTATCAACATAGACTAAATTTGAAACGTCCATCAGTATATCCGCTGCAAAAACGGAGATCACGGAATTGTCAATGTACTTGGGGGAATGGACTACTATCATTAGAATGTTGTCTAATGATGAGAAGTTCTCATTGTCGTCAAAGCCTATACCGACAATCAGCGGATAGGAGTTTTCCGCTGGAATCGTTACGGATGCTCCAAATACTGTAAGGTTCTTTCCGTTTTCCGGACCTACAACCTGCGGCGCAGCCGGCGGAATCGTGTCTACTCTAAATCTCTGAACAGATGACCATCCACTTTCGTTTCCGGCATTGTCTCTTGCCTTCACCCTCCAGTAGTATACACCGTCCGGAAGGACTGGAGTTATTACGCTGGAAGTACCTGTTGTTGACCAGACCGTAAGGGTTGTTGTGAATGCGAGTGGGGCTGTGAACGTGTTCTCGTTGTCAACCTCGATCGTGTATACAACGGGCAAGGAGTTCTCGAAGACGTTGTTCCAGACCAAGGTCGGCGTGTTATCGTTCGTGTTCTCTCCATCGGACGGCGAGACGAGAGATGGTGCAGCAGGCGGAATCGTGTCTATTCTAAACCATCGAATTTCGGAAAACATGTTACTTCCAGCTTTCCAACCTCTCACTCGCCAGTAGTAGACTCCGTCGTCAAGCATCGACAAATTATAGTAGTTATCGCTCGTGTTCTCGAGGATTACATTCGGTGGAGAGAAATCAGGATCATTGTCTACCCAGACTTCCCAGTTGTCCGCAACCGTCAAGTTGTCCCATCTAAGAGTCGGCGGGAGTTTGAGGTTTTCGCCGTTCTCGGGTGAGACAAGAACTGGGAATATGAGCGAGATCTCGAATGTCCAGACCTCCGAGAATAGATGATTCTCTCCATTCCTCCAACCTCTCACCCTCCAGTAATAGATGCCGTCAGGAAGACCTCCAGAGAAAACATCCGCAACATCAAAATAGTTTTCTGTAGTGTTCTCCAATATCAGCGGTGATGAAAAATCTGCGTCGTCGTCAAGCCAGACCTCCCAGTAGTCCGCGACGGCTGCATTTTCCCACTCGAGCCTTGGTGTGTTGTCTGCAATTGTTTTACCGTTCTCAGGATAGCGGAGAACGGGGTAGAGCGAGTCCAGAGTGAATTTCCAGAAACCAGAATCCCAAGTTATATTTCCGGCGTTGTCTCTTGCGCTAACCCTCCAATAATAAACATTGTCTGGAAGTTCGGGGAGAGTAACACTCGATGTTCCGGAGATCTCCCAATTTTCCACCGTTAGGGTCAGCGAACCTGTGAAACTGGGCTCGTTATCGACTTGGATTATGTAAACTATTGGGAGAGAATTTTCGTAAACGTTTTGCCAAACTAGTGTTGGTGTGTTGTCATTTATTATGGCGCCATCTTCCGGCCAGACTTTTTCCGGAAGCTGGGGCGGAACCGTATCTACCCTGAACCAAATTTGAGAGTTTTCACCTACATTACCAGCGTTGTCTTTGGCCGCAACCCTGCAGTACCACACACCATTGGGAAGAGCTGGTGAGACGGTCCAGCTCGTCGAAGAAATCCAGCCGGAGTCTCTGTCGATAGACTGGAAGTTCGGATCATCGTCAAGCACAACCCTGTAAAGAACCGGAGTAGAATTCTCTATCACCGGTTGCCAGCTAATCGTTGGTGTGTTATCGTTTATGTTTGCACCATTTGAGAGGGCAGTTATGGTCGGAGCCTGAGGCGGAACCGTATCTATTCTGAAGCTCCAAGTCTCTGACCATGGTCCCACATTCCATACGCTGTCCCTTGCTTTCACTTTCCAGTACCAGAGACCGTCCGGGATATCTCCTGGTGGGGAGAAGGTTGTCGATAATATCCACGACGTATTGAAATTCTCATATGTGAATGCTGGATTGTCGCTCAGAGCGGCGTAGTATTCGACAGGTGTGGAGTTCTCTGGAACGGAAGACCAGCTGAAGGTTGGTCTCTTGTTATTTGTATTCAAACCATTCTGTGGAGAGATGAGCGTGGGTGCGACCGGTGGAGTTGTGTCTATTCTGAAAGACCAAACTTCTGAGGAGCTCTCTCCGGCCTCGTTTATCGCCATGACCTTCCAGTAATATTTTCCATCAGAAAGCTCGACGGTCGGCGTATATGTTTCATCATTTGGCCCGAGCAGGACGTTTATCGCAGGAGACCCGAAGTCGTTGTCGTTGTCAACAAGCAACCTGTGATTTTCCGCGTACTCTCCCTTTTCCCAGATGAAGGTTGGGGTATTATCTGTTATCGTGCTGGTGTTGTACGGCGAAATCAGCTTTGGAGCCGTTGGTAGTATTGCCATCATCTCGCTTCCAACAGTTGTTGTAGGCTCAACCGCAGCATACTTCCTGACGAAGAACCAGTCGAAATAGTAGCTTGAATCTCCGCCGGTGTCCCAGGCTGCAAGAACATATTTGTCGCAGTAGTTGTTTGGGTCGGTTGCGTAGTTCCAGTTTCTGATTTTTTCGGGAGCTTCCCATAAAAGGTACCTGTAGTTTTCGTTGTCTCTTCCGTAATAGAACCTCGCCCTTATCTTGTTATTGTCGTATAGAGACAGTGTGGCAATGTAATAAACGTCTGGTTGGTAGTTACCTGGCGACCATGATCCATCAGAAAAGAATTTATAATTGCCACTGTCATCTTTGAAGAATCCCGCATACTGTTGACCGCTTCCAGCCCTGTAGAATGTTCCTGGACCATTCAGCCCCA
>JAWBCC010000009.1 GCA_038823825.1 Candidatus Hadarchaeales archaeon
TGACGCCGGGAACGGGGATCACCCGGACAGACCCCGGATCAGCCGAGCGAGAGCCTCGGGATCGTAGCGGCCGCTGATCCGCATCCGATGACCGCCCGCGACGTCGATCTCGATCGTCCCACTCGGTTCTCGAGCATCGCCCGGCGAAGGAGCGCCGTCGCAAACCGGGGGATCGACGATCTCGACCGGCAGGAAGCAGGGATCCGCCGTCGGGACGGTATCCGGGTCCGGCGCGAACCGAGGGTCACGCAGCCATTTGAAGATGACGTTCGCATTCAGCGCGTAGCGCCGCGCCACCTGCGCCACGGAAACACCGGGCGCCGTCGTCTGGAGACAGATCGACCGCTGCTCCTCCACGGTCCAGAGCCGCTTCGTTCGACGCGCCATCGGAAGGCCCAGGCCCATAGTGTCCGCTATCCAAAGCGGACACTATCCGACGCTCCCCAGTCCCGGCAGGGCGGCGACCCCGGACGCTTACGATCCACACGCCTGGCTCGCCGACACGCTGGCCCGCATCCCGGACTACAAGGTTACCAAGCTCGACGAGCTGCTGCCCTGGCGCCGGAGCCGGTAGCGGTCAGACCGGACGCTTACCCGGAGGGCGGCGCTTAAGCGTTTGATAACGCGTGTAGATTTGGTTGCGGGGGTAGGATTTGAACCTACGACCTTCAGGTTATGAGCCTCGACCCGCGGAAAGCCACTTCTCTCTGGATTTCATGCAGTTACGAGGATAACCCCTTGACCTGCAATTTACTTTCCGCCGCATTGATCCGCAGAAAACCGCAAGCAGCGGCGCAGCTCGGAGAACCAACCCGATACCCCGGTTGACCTATTGTTGACCTGGTATCTCGCCGCCATGAAGGCGCCGCTCGGCATCACGTCCACCCCGTCCGCATCAACACCCCAAAATCACGGCGAGAGAGAACTTCAGTACAGTCACGCCAATCCTTGTCCGACGGTTCGGCGGTTGCCCGGTAACGGAGATCGAACCCGGTCGCCTCGCGCTGAGCGCTGATGTATTCGTCCATCTTCTGCCCAAGCGTCTCAATATCGTCGATCCACTCGTCCTTTATCGTGTCTGGTAATGAGCCGAATAGGTTGTATCGGTCGCGCATTCGTTCCGACAGCCGTTCGTAGACCTTTTCGTCTACTGTTTGCTCGTTAACTAGATTCAGCATGTCGACCTTCTCACGAGCCTGGCCGAACCGCTTGATGCGCCCGATGCGCTGCTCTAGCCGCGTTGGGTTCCAGGGCAGGTCGATATTGATCAGTGTCCCGAGGGTCTGAAGGTTTAGCCCTTCGCAGGCGGCATCCGTCGCCGCCATGATCTTGATCTCGTGTTCGGCGACCATCTTTTTCAGCGTCTCACGCTCGATGCTGACGCTCTCGCCCTTTTGGTAGAGCCGGCTGCGTGACGCCCCGGCATAGAGGCCGATCGCCTGTTCGGGAAACCTCACAGCCAAGGAGTCGGCGACCCATTTTGCTGTGTCGTAGTATTGACTGAAGATGATCGCTCCATGATCGCGCCATTTTTCGCGCTCAAGGAAGTGGATGGTGGCCTGAAGCTTTGGATCGACCTCAATCCGCTCCAAGCGTCCGATCAGCTGTTCGAGGACGGCTCTCTCTTCGGTGCTTTCGACGGCAAGCTCGATCTCCTGGTCTTCCGTTTCTTCCTGCACTGTGCGTCCCGCGAGAAGCGTTCTGGCAGTACTTAGGCCCGCCGCGATACTCGAGCATATCCGCTGCTCCATGAGATTCTTCATAAAGCCGCTGCCTTTCCCCCGCTTCGAGATCGCCTTGCCGAAGGCGCGGGCCTCGCGATAGGCCTCCCGAAAATCGTCACTGGTCCGAAGAGCTTTGCCCTCGAACAGCGCGTCAAATCGCTGTGTGTCCCGGATGAACTGGCGATCGGGGTGGAGATCGACCCCGATCTTCGGAAGGAGGCCCGCTTCTTCGAGATCGACCCGTTTGCGCAGCACAATATGACGAATGAAGGGGTTTTCGCGCTGGAAGAATGTCGCCCCGGAAATCTCGCGTTCAAGCTCCTCTTCGAGGATCTCGCGTGTATCATCAGAAAGCTGCGTAAGTGAGGCGCTGCATTCCGTCTGCCGATCGGGCAAGGCAAGGTCTTGGCGGATCGCGCTGATGAGACGTCTTGCTCGCGGTTCGTTGGTCGAATTGACCAGTGGGAGCGGTGACCGCAGCAGTTCCCATGCTAACTCCGCTTCCGCGACGTCGCTCTGGCCCGAGATAATGGGCAAAACCGCCTGTGGCTTGTGCCAGCGCGCGTAATCATTGCCGAGGACAAAGCGACCCTTGCCTCGATGAAGAATGCGCATCAGGTCCCATAGGTCTTCGGACCGTGTCTGGATCGGAGTGGCGGTTCCAAGAAGCACGTGATCGCTTCGCTCGGCGATTGCTTGCGCAAATGCCAGAAGCTCGTTGGGAGTGCCGGCATTGCTTCCAAAGCCTTGGCGGCTGCGTGCCTTGTGGGCCTCATCGAGGATCACCAATCCGAAGCGGAGCCCCATTAGGTGCTGCTTCTCAGGGCTGTCCCGCATCATCAGGCCGGTCGAGACGATCCCAATCCTTAAGGGGCAGCGCGCGATCTGCTCCCGTCCAACCGGGGAGATCGCGCGATCTTCAGGATCGAGCCAGACCTTCTTTTGAGTTTCCCAGCGAGCGCAGGGAATTCCCAGCTTGTCGATCATCTCGGTCTGCCATTGCTCACACAGCGTCGCGGGAGCGAAGATGACGACTGGCCTCTGCCCTCCCGTCTCCTGAACTTGAAGAAGGCAAAGTGCCAACGCTGCAGTGCCGAGCGAAAGCGTTTTTCCGAGCCCCACCTCGTCCGCCAGGAGAAGGCGGACGATCCCATGATTTTCGTGATGACGAATGCACTCAGTCAGAAAACTCTGTTGCCAGGGCTGAAGCGAGAAGCCCTCGCGATAGAGCGGTGACTCGATCAGCGCGGCTGGCGCGAGGTCCTCTGGATCCTCGATCTCGTCGAACAACACCTCGCGGCGATAGCCCCGTCGGCGAACTTCGCGAATAACAGCGCGCGGCAACTCCTTTGCTGCCCGCCAAAGGAATTCGAACTCTTCCTCGATCCACGCCACGCCTTCTGGCGAAGAGTCCTCCCAGAGAATTTCATAGTGCCGCTGCCAGCCACTGCGCGTCTCGTTCATGGAACCGATGAAGCCAAGCTTGCGTCCGTCAGCGCACTCGATCACGCCGGCCTTGCCGTGCAGGAAGCCGCAGATATCATCGGGGGCGACCCGGACTGCCTGGCCGTGCTTTTGAAGAAAGGCGTCCAGGCGGCGATAGCGTTCGCGGTTCAGCAGTGCTTCGGCCTCCGGGGAGCGCTCGTTCCAGCGCCCGATCATTTTGGCCTCGCGCAGCTGGGCGACTTTCAGATCATCCGGGTGGATATCGACATTGCAGACGATCTTCACCTCGGGGATCTCGTCCAGCAGTTCGCCAGCCACCTCGAACAGCGAACTAGTGAAGTAGCCGGCAATGCGCTTGTAGCTCCGGGCACCTTTCAGGTGCTCCAGAAGGACCGTCTGATCGAGCCGTTGCTTGCGCGAAGAGAAGCGGCGGATGGTCAATCGATCAGTGCCCCTCGCCTCGTCACTGCCCGAAAACGCGCAGGTTCTTCATGCGACCGCCGAGAACCTCCGCTGCATCGCGCACTTCCTTCTCGGGAGCCTTGCGCTCGATGAAACCCAGCATGTCAATCAGTAGCCGGCGTGCTTACATGAAATCGGGCAGGTCTTCTTGAATCTGGCCAATCACAACCTGTGGCTCGACTTCCTCTAGCAGCTGTTTCAGCCCGATGATAATCCGGCCGAGCCATGTCGACCCGATCTCGGTGCTGTCGGTCAGATCGCGGGACGCGAACTCCGTCACGCGCTTCAGGCCGGCGCTGTTTGCAGCCATGTTCCCCATGATCCGAGCGTAGTCGCCCACTCGGAATGCTTTGGCGAAGTTCTGGTAGTTATCGAGCTTGCTGGCCCCGGTCGTCTCCATATCCATCATGCGGAAGTAGAAGCGCTGGACGCCTGATAGCCGAGCCCAGGTTTCTGCATTGAGACCCTCTGGCACCAAAAGGCTGTTCGCCGCTTCGGCCGCTTGCTGGACGATCTCGTCCACAACCGTCACCTCACCCCGCCGGCGCGGGCGCAGCGCGAACGTTGTCACGTCTTCGCCGCCGATATGGGTGTAGGCGGTCAGCACCTTCAGCGCTGCCGCATAGCCCGCCATCTGAAGGTCGGAGTCGTTGAAGACCGGCTCGCCCAGCTTGTCCTTCACCTCCTCGTTGAGGTGCATCATGCTTTCGATCTGGCGCTCGACCTCGCTCCGAACCGCCGGCAAGATGCGTTGCTTGAAGCCGGTCCGCTCGCCTGCGGCGCGCTTCTTCAACATCAGGGTTACAGTGCCCTGCACGTAACCGCCTTTCTTCAGCTCGGAGGTTGTTTCGGTCGCGATGTACCACGCGACGACCACCTGAAGACCCGCGGCCCAGAAAATGCCCACCATGTCGGACCAAACCCCTGTGTCCTGGTGGGTGAACATCACGCATTGCAAGCCGTTATCGGGCATGTGCTCGGCCATCGCCCGATAGGCGCTGACCATGCCACGGCGGAAGTCGTCACCTGAACCCTTGATCGCTAGCGCCCGCCGCGAGTCCCACGTCCAATCGCTGAATTCCTTGGGAAGGTTCCGGCGAAGCCAGGCGATGAAGAATTCCGTGATCTCATGATACATAACGGCATCAGCGTACGGCGGATCGGTGACAAAGATATCCGATCTCTCTGGACTATCGGCAGACCTCGTAGTCACCGTCGCGCTCAGATGTGACAGATCACTGTATCGGGCGGACCCAAGGCCCCATTGTGATAACAAGAAGAAGCTGCTCCGAGTCCCGTAGTTAAGAAATGTGTCGAGGGCCTGGTTATAAAAAAGATTCTCTGGTTTATCCCAGCCGGTGTGCCAGTGACACCCCCGATTATTCCAATCCAATGTCTTTGCAGCAAACAACGCCATTTCTGCCGGGCAATCTGACGACAAAGCTTGCTCGAGGATGATCTTCTGAACCAGCAACTGCCGCGGATTGAAAAAATGATGCCAATGGGTCCAACCGCGTGTCCGGATTGGCTCATCGGTCTTATCCCCGGGCTCAATCTCCATATCGGGAACCAGACCGAGCCCTTGCCACAGTTCCAGGTTGTCCGCCACTATCTGTTGAACAAGTTTCT